>NZ_JBHVSY010000027.1:0-112747 GCF_042884935.1 Streptomyces sp. NPDC058092 | reverse complement strand
CACACACCACGTGATCATTCCGGGGCCGTCGTCATGCCCGGAAGGCAGATCACGACCGTCACGCATCACGCATGATCAGCCACCCGACAGGCTCTAAGACGCAGACGCTTCGACGAACGTCGAAGGGAAGTCGGCGACAATGGGACCGTGAACATTGAGCGCGCAGGTCAGGACGTGGGTGTAGACCTGGCGGGCGTGGCCAGGCTGCTGGCCGACGGGACCCGGGCCGCTTTCTGCCTGGCGCTGCTCGACGGCCGGGCGTGGACGGCGAACGAGCTCGCACGTTATGCCGGGGTCGCACCGTCCACCGCGACGTCGCATCTGAATCTGCTCGTGAATGGCGGACTCCTCGTCGAGGAGCGGCACGGACGCCACCGTTACGTACGGGTGGCCGACCGCAGTGTGGTCGAACTGATCGAGAGCCTTGCCGCGCTGGCCCCGCAGCGCAGCGCCCAACCACGTTCGCTGTCGGCCTCCGGCCGGCAGCAGGCACTGGCCCGCGCGCGACTTTGTTACGACCACCTGGCTGGAACCGTCGCGCTGGCGATCACCGACGCAATGGTCGAGCGCGGGCTGCTGGAGTGGGGGCCCGATCCGGGCCTGACCGCCAAGGGCGCCCTCTGGCTGGCCGAGGTCGGCATCACGGTGCCTGGCGGCTCACGCCGACCGCCGGTACGCGCATGCCTCGACTGGACCGAGCGCCGTCCCCACCTGGCGGGCGCAGTGGGTGCCGCCCTGTGCGCCCACGCGCTCGCCACTGGGTGGATGACGCGCATCGGCACTACCCGCGCTCTCACCGTGACGCCCGCCGGCCGTCGGGCATGGCACGACCGCCTTGGCCTGCCGCCAGCTGACCTCTGATCCTGTGGCGGCCGTCGACTCATCCTGCGTCCGGGCGCCGCCCATGCCCGTGACGAAATTGGGCGAACAGGACTCTCCCCGGGGCCCTGGGTAAGAGGTAGGAATGGGCGGCGAGTTGCCGCCTCAGGACCGTCGGAAAGGTCTTGAATTGTCAGCCCGCGCATTAACGAGTTTGCGTAGCCGGGTGCCTAACGCTCCGTTACCCGGCAGTCGAACGGATTCGGGCCAATCTGCTCTGGCGAGATGCCTCAACGACCGTTGCGCTCCGGTCAGCTGTGACGCTTTGCTGATAATATGCAAGCGACACGCATATCGATGAGATACGCCTCAGTGCGCGCACACGCGTTCACGATTTCCCTCTTCCTCACGTCGGGACCCGCTGTCGTATCCTCCGGGCGACAGTCGTGCGGAGCGAAGAGTGAGGGGTGAGTTGCGCATGGCTGACAAGGGCAAGATGCTGGATCTGGTACTAGCGCAGATTGAGCGGCAGTTCGGCAAAGGCGCGGTGATGCGCATGGGCGACCGGTCGAAGGAGCCTATCGAGGTCATCCCGACCGGGTCGACCGCACTCGACGTCGCGCTCGGCGTCGGTGGTCTGCCGCGCGGTCGCGTGGTGGAGGTGTACGGACCGGAGTCCTCCGGCAAGACGACGCTGACACTGCACGCCGTGGCGAACGCTCAGAAGCTCGGCGGCTCGGTGGCGTTCATCGACGCGGAGCATGCTCTGGACCCGGAGTACGCGAAGAAGCTCGGCGTCGACATCGACAACCTCATTCTCTCGCAGCCGGACAACGGCGAGCAGGCGCTGGAGATCGTGGACATGCTGGTCCGCTCCGGCGCCCTCGACCTGATCGTCATCGACTCCGTCGCGGCGCTCGTGCCCCGTGCGGAGATCGAGGGCGAGATGGGCGACTCGCACATGGGTCTGCAGGCCCGCCTGATGAGCCAGGCCTTGCGGAAGATCACCAGCGCGCTCAACCAGTCCAAGACCACCGCGATCTTCATCAACCAGCTCCGCGAGAAGATCGGAGTGATGTTCGGCTCCCCGGAGACCACGACCGGTGGCCGGGCGCTGAAGTTCTACGCCTCGGTGCGTCTGGACATCCGCCGGATCGAGACGCTGAAGGACGGCACCGACGCCGTGGGTAACCGCACCCGCGTCAAGGTCGTCAAGAACAAGGTCGCGCCGCCGTTCAAGCAGGCCGAGTTCGACATCCTCTACGGCCAGGGCATCAGCCGTGAGGGCGGACTGATCGACATGGGCGTGGAGCACGGCTTCGTCCGCAAGGCCGGCGCCTGGTACACGTACGAGGGTGACCAGCTCGGCCAGGGCAAGGAGAACTCCCGCAACTTCCTCAAGGACAACCTCGACCTCGCCAACGAGATCGAGAAGAAGATCAAGGAAAAACTCGGCATCGGTATTCGCTTCGAGGGGTCCGCAAAGCAGGTCAGCCAAGGCGCGGCGGACGCTGCGTACACCCGAAACGAGTCCCCGCCCTCCGCCGTGCCGATCAACGTTGCCCAGTCGGACCGCACCGACGTAGCAGCAGAAGGGCAACCGACCAGCGCGCAAAAGGCCGAAGGGCTCTCATCCGAAGCGACCGCAAGCCGGAGGGCTCTCTCGTCGGGACTGTAGTCCTGAACGAGAGGTGGGCAAGCCGGTACACCGGCTCCCTGCTGCGGTTTGGTGGGCGGCTTGGTTGTCGCAGATCAAGCGGGCCTGGAACATCAAGCGGCGTGCGTCACGCGTCGCTGAGGTAGTCCCGCAGCTCATGGGAGCGTGAGGGGTGCCGGAGCTTGCTCATCGCTTTGCCCTCGATCTGGCGTATACGCTCGCGGGTCACGCCGTAGGTGTTGCCGATCTCCTCCAGGGTCCGCGGGCGACCGCCGAGGAGGCCGAACCGTAGAGAGATGATGCCGGCTTCACGAGGGCTGAGGCCGGCCAGGATGGCCTGGATGGCTTCCTGGAGAAGTCCGAAGGCGACCACTTCCCAGGGGGAGGGCAAGTCGCTGTCCATGATGAGATCACCGAACCCGGTATTGCCATCGTCGGACAGACTGACGTCCAGCGAAACGGGCTCCTTGGTGTAGGCGTCGAGTTCGATCAGTTTCTCCATCGGGACTTCCGCCTTGTCTGCCAGTTCCTGCGGGGTGGGCTCGGACCCGGTGTCGCGGAGGAACTCACGGCGGATCCGCGCCACGCGGTTGATGATTTCCACGGTATGCACTGGGATGCGGATGGTGCGGCTCTGATCGGCAAGGGCCCGGGAGACTCCCTGCTTGATCCACCAAGTGGCGTAGGTGGAGAACTTGAAGCCCTTGACGTAGTCGAACTTCTCGACGGCTCTGATGAGTCCGGTGTTGCCTTCCTGAATGAGGTCAAGAAAGTGGAGTCCTCGTCCGGTGAAGCGCTTGGCGACGGCGACTACCAGGCGGAGGTTGGCCTCGGTGAAGTGCTGTTTGGCGCGGTGTCCGTCTTCAGCGAGGAGGCTGAGTTCGCGACGGTAGTGCGGGTCCAGGCCTGGCTCTTCGGCGAGAAGGTGCTCCGCGTACAGTCCGGCTTCGATGCGTTTGGCCAGCTCCACCTCCTGTTCGGCGGTGAGCAGTTTGACCTTGGCAATGAGCCGGAGGTAGTCCTTGACTTGGTCGACGGTGCCGCTGTCCGTGGGAAGACTGGGTGGAGGCGCCTCGCTCTCGTCGTCCTGGTCCAGCTGGAGGTCCTGCGGGTCCTGCGGGTCCTGCAGATCCGTGGCGTTCATCGGTTCCCCACCAAGTGCTTGAGGAACTGCCCGGTGTGTGACCAATGGTGGGCCGCGATCTCCTCCGGGGTGCCCTCGGCGACGACCTCTCCGCCTCGGTGTCCGCCTTCTGGGCCCATGTCGACGATCCAGTCTGCCGTTTTGATCACGTCTAGGTTGTGCTCGATGACGACGACCGTATTGCCGCCGTCGACGAGGCGTTGCAGGGCAGTCAGCAGACGGTCAACGTCGGCGACATGCAGGCCGGTGGTGGGTTCGTCCAGTACGTAGAGGGTTCGACCGCGGCTACGGCGTTGGAGTTCGGCGGCGAGTTTGACACGCTGCGCCTCGCCTCCGGACAGGGTGGTGGCCGCTTGGCCGAGCTTGACGTAGCCGAGCCCGACGTTGTCCAGGGCCCGTAGGTGGCGGGAGATGATCTGGTGACCGTCGAAGAACTCCAGGCTTTCTGTCACGGTCATGGCGAGGACGTCGGCGATGGATTTGCCCTTGTAGTGGACATCCAGGGTCTCGCGGTTGTATTGGGCGCCTCTGCACACCTCGCACGGCACGTACACGTCCGGTAGGAAGTTCATCTCGATCCTGACGGTGCCATCGCCGTAGCAGTGCTCGCAGCGGCCGCCCTTGACGTTGAAGGAGAACCGGCCGGGCTGGTAGCCACGGACTTTTGCCTCCGGGGTCTGAGCGAACAGCTTGCGCAGGTGGTCAAAGACGCCCGTGTAAGTTGCCGGGTTGGACCGAGGGCTGCGGCCGATCGGGGTCTGGTCGACCTGGACCACCTTGTCGAGGTGCTCGACGCCGGCGATAGTGCGGTGTCGGCCGGGCACCTTGTACGCACGGTGGATCTGCTGGGCGAGGGCGGTGTGCAGGATGTCGTTGACCAGGGTCGACTTGCCGGAGCCGGAGACGCCGGTGACCACGGTGAACAGACTGAGCGGGAAGGACACGGTGATATCACGTAGGTTGTGCTCGCAGGCCCCGTGCACGGTGAGGGCCCGGCCTGCCGTCGGCTTTCGGCGCCGTGCGGGCAGGGGAATGGTTCGGCGTCCGGAGAGATAGGCGCCGGTGACGGACTCGGGGTGCTCGGCGACCTCCTGCACGGTGCCTGAGCAGACGATGCGGCCGCCGTGTGTACCGGCGCCGGGGCCGATGTCGACCACCCAGTCGGCGACCTGCAGGGTCTCCTCGTCGTGTTCGACGACGATCACGGTGTTGCCACGGTCGCGTAGCCGCTTGAGTGTCTCGATGAGCCGCTGATTGTCGCGCTGGTGCAGCCCGATGGAGGGCTCGTCCAGCACGTACAGCACGCCGGTCAGTCCGGCGCCGATCTGCGTTGCCAGCCGGATCCGCTGGGCCTCCCCGCCGGAGAGGGAGGCGGCAGGCCGGTTGAGTGAGAGATAGTCCAAGCCCACGTCGAGCAGGAATCGCAACCGCTCACCAATCTCCGCGAGGACGGCTTCCGCGATCCGCCGCTCACTGCCTGTCAGCTGCAACGCCGCCACAAAGCGGGCGAGTTCACCGAGCGGCAGCGCGGCTGTCTGAGCGATGCTGTGCCCTCCAACGGTGACCGACAGGACGGCTGGGGCCAGGCGGGCGCCTCCGCAGGCCGCACAGGGCACTGCACGCATGTATCCACCGAAGCGATTCGACGCGCCACCAGACTCGATGCCTTCGGCGAAGCGGCGCACGATGTGCGGTATCACGCCTTCAAAGCGGGCCAGGTACGAACGCTCGCGGCCCAGCCGGTTCCGGAATGAGAGGTGCAGCCGACGGTCCGCCCCGTGCAGCACCATCTCCTGCATCTCGGAGGAGAGCTGGTGCCAGGGAGTGGCGGTGCTGAATCCGGCGTCGGAGGCCAGAGCTTCGAGAAGACGGGTGAAGTAGTCGGCGCCGCTGGTGTTGGTCCATGGGGCGATGGCGCCCTCGGCTAGCGACTTGGTCTCGTCGGGTACGACGAGATTGGGGTCGACTTCCATGGCCGAACCGATGCCCGTGCAGGCAGGGCAGGCGCCCCAAGGGGCGTTGAAGGAGAACAACCTCGGCTCTAGCGACTCCAAGCCGATGTCGTGGGAGCGTGGGCAGGCCATCGCCTCGGAGAAGACCAGCTCGCGCCCGGCCCAGCCAGGCTCCCGGTCTATGAACTCGACCCGCAGGACACCGCCACCGACTCCCAGTGCAGTTTCCACTGACTCCGTCAGCCGCTGCCGGATATCCCGCTTGACGGCCAGCCTGTCCACGATTACGTCGATGGAGTGCTTCTTGCGCTTATCGAGCGCGGGCGGGGTGGCCAGTGCGAGGACCGTCCCGTCCACCCGCACCCGGCTGAATCCGTCAGCGGACAGCTGACGGAAAACCTCGGCATGCTCGCCCTTTCGGTCATGGACGACCGGGGCCAGCACCTGAAAACGGGTCCCTTCGTCCTCGTCCAGCAGCAGGTCGACGATGCGCTGCGGGGTCTGCCGGCTGACTGGTTCGCCGCACTCGGGGCAATGGGGGCGGCCGATGCGGGCGTACAGCAACCGCAGGTGGTCGTAGACCTCGGTGATGGTGCCGACCGTGGAGCGCGGGTTGCGACTCGACGTCTTCTGATCGATGGCGATCGCCGGGGACAGCCCCTCGACGGCATCGACGTCGGGCTTCTCGAGCTGCCCGAGAAACTGTCGCGCATATGCCGAGAGGGATTCGACATAGCGCCGCTGACCTTCGGCGAATATAGTATCGAACGCCAGACTTGACTTTCCGGATCCGGACACACCCGTAAACACGATCAGCGCGTCCCGCGGCAGTTCCACGGACACGTCACGGAGATTATGCTGCCGCGCGCCCTTGACGACAAGCCGATTTCTCACTTCGTCAACCTCAGGTGTTGAGAGTTAGCCAGATTCCACCGTAACACCACAACATTGCTGGCCAGGGCGGCTGCTCAGCAGTTTTCAGCTGTGGAGGATATCGCGCTTGACAGTGAGTCCAGCGGTGTGGGCAAAGAATTATGCAGCCAGCCGGAAGGCAGTGGGAATGGCCTAGTATTCGCTGTTGACTTCTGGTCGACCCTGTGTGCAACAACAAGGCATCAGGCGATGGTGTCGGCGGCCATGGATGATTAGATGGTGTGGGGAAATCCTTCTCACGGTCGTGATTCGACGGGGTGATTCGCGACAGCTGAGCTACGACGCCCGCGCGCGAATCACGGAATGAGCCTTCCCCGTTCGGCGACAGTCTCGTCGTCCATCTCGAGCGAACGGAGCGGGTGCGGCAGGGCGCGGGTGTGAGAGTGCAGCGGTCTCAGGCAGGGACATTACGGGCCGTATGTCCATGGCACTGACGCTCCCGGCCGCCGCCCACGCACGTCGATGGCCATTGGCTGTGACGCCCCGGGGCAGGAAGTCGGCGCGGTCTGGGGCTGGCCATCGGGGGTGTGCCGCCGTATTGCCTGGGGAGGTGAACAGGTCAGCCAAGGTCCCAGGGAGGGCCCGGATCCCCAGCAGGGCGATCCGGTCGGCTCAACGAGCTCTTCCGTGACCGCGCCCCCCTGCAACGACGGTTGAAGGAGTGCTCACCGGCCCTTCGTTCCGGCGGAGGCGCGCACCGGGCCGGGCACGGCATGGAGCGGATCTGGTTGAGCGAGGACTTCCGGCAGCGCGTCGCCACCGAGCCGGGCGCCTGGACCCAGCGGAGCATGCTGGCGCCGCCGACGGACACCGATCGGGGCCTGTGGCTGGCCGCAGATCACCGCATCGTCGCGGCCGGGCTCGACGACGGCGGCGGACCGCATCCGCTGGCCGGGTGGGTGCACACCCGGGACACCGCGCACATGCTGGCCTGGGCGCTGAACGGGACCACTCCGCCGGCTCTCGCCGGACGGTTACCCGGGCCCCGTCGCGGGCCGGTCGCCCCTTCCGTTTGCAAGGTACCGGCGGCACGGCGAGGGCGGGTGCCGTCGCTGTGCCGTTGGCGACCTGGAGGGTGTTGTCCTCGGCGAACTGGTTTACCTGAGCCCCCGGTACCCTTTCGGGATGGCCCAGCCCCATTTGCCCGACGAGAGACGGCCCGCGAATCATGGGCCGAAGGTGGCTGCCCGTAACCGGGGTGCTCTGGTCGCTGCCGCGCGAGAGGTGTATGCGGAGCACGGGCTGGATGCTCCGCTTTCCGCGATCGCGCGCCGAGCTGGGGTCGGGCAGGGCGTGTTGTACCGGCATTTTCCCGACCGTGCGGCAGTGGCGAATGCGGTTCTGGAGGAGAACGTCCGGCAGATCGAACAGGCAGCCGCGGTGGTCGAGGGCGTGAGCTTCGCTGATGTTCTCGGCGTGTTGACCTGGCACCTGACGGAGTCCACGGCTTTCGTGGGCCTGTTGCACGCGCACGGGGCCGTCGGTCGGCCGGACGATCTCCCATACGCGCTCGCCTTGTCGGAACGGGTTGAGAGTGCTCTGCGCAAGCATCTGCAGCAGGGGCATCGGCTGAGTGGGGGGAACGACCTCATGCTCGCCGTTGCCATGGTTTCCGGCGCCGTCAGCGGTCCCACACGCGAGGCGCGGGAACGCCGAGCGGCGTCGGCTTGGCAGCTGCTCGGCGTCGAGGTGGGACCGGTGCGGCCTTTCGAGGCGTGAGCCGGGCTGGGTGTCAGCCGCCGTTGGACTGCCGGATGCCCTTCGCCAGCGCGTCGAAGGTGTACAGGTACCCGCCGACGGGCCCGCTGACGGTCATGTACGCCTTGGTCCCGCCAGGAGTGATCGCCACGTTCGTCGCCGACTCTAGCCCCTTTGTGTGGGCGGGGATCTCGACCGTCGCCAGGCGTTCGCCGTGCTGGTTATACACGGCCATGGCGGCTCGGCCGTGGAGCGCCTGGTAGAGGTTGCCGTCCGCGTCCACGGCGATCGAGTCGGTCTGGGCGATCCCGCCGTCCACGCGGATGGCGGCGTGCCGGGAGGTCACCTTTCCCTCTCCGTCGAGGCGGAGGTAGGAGATCCGGTTCTGTGTGAGTTCGCTGATCCACAGCCCCCGGTAGTCCACGTCGAACGAGATTCCGTTCGTCGCGGCCAGCCCGTTGGCGAGGACGGCGGACTTCTTGCCGTCCCGGTCGATCCGCACGACACGGCCGTGCGCTTCTCCCGCGGACAGGCCGAGTGAGTCGCTGACGTAGAGGTTGCCCTCCCTGTCGAACGCGATGTCGTCGGGATTCATCGGCGCTCCGTCGACCTCCCCGGAGAAGAAGGTCCGCGGGTCGCTTCCGTCCGGTGCCAGGCTGACGACCTCGCCGTGGGCGTAGTCGGACAGGTAGAGGCGGCCGTCGTACGGGCTGAACTGTGCCGAGGTGTAAGCCCCCCGACCGTCCGTGTGGATTCCCCGGGACGTCTTCTTCTTCACGTCAATGCGTATCACCTTCGGCTTCCCCGCGGGCGCGGTGACGTCGACGACGAGCAGGTTGCCGTTCTCGTCGAAGGTCGGGCCTTCGAGCAGGGTCATCCCGCTCTCTTCGTGGACCTTCGTGACCTGCATGACTTTGTCGGCGTGGATGGTCCTGCCCGCGCCGGTGCTGGCCGGTGCGCCACCGGCGGGGCCGCTTGTCTCGGTGCCGCAGGCGGTGAGGGTCAGGGTGCCGACGGTGGCGAGCACGGCAAGGGATCGGGCCGGGAATCGTCGCATGGGGGATCGCTCTTCCTGTCTGCGGTGTGCGGGGGCGCCGCAGGCCGGGAGGTTTGTGGGGCTCAGCGACGGCGTGGAGGCGTCCTGCACGGGTGTCATGGCTCACCCGTGCCGCAACCGGACAGTGTTGTCCGGTTGTTGTTACGGTAGCGGATGACCGCTCGATCCGGGGCGGCCGACCGATTGGAGTGAGACCCCCACATGACGACCACTCAACCGTCGGACCCCAACGGACTCGCCGCGCTGAGGCAGCGCTACAGCCTCGAACGTGAACGGCGCGTACGACCCGACGGCGCCCGCCAATACCGTCAGACCGAAGCCGAGTTCGGCTACTGGGCCGCCGATCCCTACGCGGGTGAGCCGGCCGAGCGTGAGCCGCTGCACGACACCGTCGACATCGCCGTGGTCGGCGGCGGGTTCGGCGGCATCCTCGCCGGTGCCCGGATGCGGCAGCAGGGCGTCGAACGCGTCCGGATCATCGAGAAGGGCAGTGACTTCGGCGGCACCTGGTACTGGAACCGCTACCCGGGCATCCACTGCGACATCGAGTCGCACGTCTACCTGCCGCTGCTCGACGAGACCGGCTACGTGCCGGAATGGAAGTACTCCCCCGGCGAGGAGATCCGCCGCCACGCGGTGCGCATCGCGCAGAAGTACGACCTCTACCCGGACGCCCTGTTCTCCACCGCGGTCACCTCACTCACCTGGGACGAGGCGTCCGAGACGTGGATCGTGGCCACCGACCGGGGCGACGCGTTCCACGCCACGTACGTCGTCACCGCCACCGGCACCCTGTCCGAGCCCAAGCTCCCCGGGATTCCCGGCATCGAGACTTTCCAGGGCCACACCTTCCACACGTCGCGCTGGGACTACGCCTACACCGGCGGCACCCCGGACGGCGGCATGACCGGCCTCATCGGCAAGCGGGTGGGCGTCGTCGGCACCGGCGCCACCGGCGTCCAGGTTGTCCCGATGCTGGCCGAGGACGCCCAGCGCGTCTACGTTTTCCAGCGCACCCCCTCCAGCGTGGACGTGCGCGCCAACCGCCGCACCAGCGGACAGGATGTGGGCGCCGACCGCGACGGCTGGGCCGGGGAGCGCCGCGAGAACTTCCTGCGCATCGTCTCCGGCGAGGCGACCGACCGCGACCTCGTCGCCGACGGGTGGACCGCGTCGGCCGGTCTCCTGGAAAAGCTCCTGCCGAGCTTCCGCCGCCAGGACGGGGGGCCGGCCTTCGAAGCCGCCTACGAGGCCGCCGACGCCGCGAAGATGAACGAACTGCGCTCCCGTGTCGAGCAGACGGTCACCGACCCGGACACGGCGGAGAAGCTCAAGCCCTGGTACCGGTATGCCTGCAAGCGCCCCACTTTCTCTGACAAGTACTATTCGGCTTTCAATCGTGACAACGTTTCCCTGGTCGACACGGCAGACACCCACGGCATCGAGCGCGTCACCGAACACGGTGTCGTCGTCGGCGGCGAGACGTACGAACTCGATTGCCTGATCTTCGCCACGGGGTTCTCCGTCGGGGTTTCCGGTATCCACTCGGGCAAGCTCCCCGTGCACGGCCGTGGCGGCACCCAGCTGCTGCACGCGTGGGCGCAACAGGGCCCGCGGACTCTGCACGGCTTCACCAGCAACGGCTTCCCGAACCTGATCCAGATGGGATCCCTGCACAACGCCAGCAGCGTGAACTTCACGCACATACTCGACGAGCAGGCCGTTCATGCCGCCGCCCTGGTCGCGGCGGCCGAAGCCGAGTGCGCCCTTGTCGAACCGTCCCGTGACGCCGAAGACGCCTGGAAGGCCGTTCTGGCCGAGGGCGCCCCCGACCACGAGTGGTTCCACGCCGAGTGCACCCCCGGCTACTACAACCGCGAAGGGCTCGGTCGGCCCAACAGCGCGAGCTCCTACCCTCACGGTGCCGTCGCGTTCCACGAACTGCTGCGGCAGTGGCGCGAGCAGTCCATCGGCGAGGTCCTGCGGACCAAGGCCGCCCTGTAGAAGTCCTGCGGCCAGGGCGGGATCAGCGCGATTGCGTGGTGGTCTCGCCCTGGTCGGGGCCATCACCGGAGCACCCGTCCAACTGGCGGCCTCTGGCCGGGGAACACGCCCCGCCAGGACGGGCGCGTCCGGGTCACGCCAACTGGTACGAGCCCCGGGCACTCGAAGAGGAGTGCCCGGGGCCGTACCGGTTGGCGTTGTCGTCGTTGCGGTTGCAGCGCCCGGGTGGAGGGAGCCGCTGGACTCGGCTGCTCCCCCTCACCACCCGGTACATTCCGCCTCCCGCGCGCCTGGGCGTGTGGCGGGAGTTGTTGAGGGCCGGGCCTGGCCGCGTGTCCAAGGAGCTGGCCGACGGCTCAGGCGCGTACAGGTGCCTGCTCGGCCGGTGCGTCCTCGCTGGCCGAGGAGTTCGCGCTGCGGCGCACCGCCGGGATGAGGCAGGCGACGGCGGCCGAGACGAGTGCGACACCGCAGCCGATCAGCAGGCCCGTGCGGAAGCCGCCTTCGGAGGCGAGCGACTGGCCGCCCATGGTGATGGTCATCTGTGCCAGGACGACGCCGATCACCGCCGATCCCATGGTGGTTCCGAGCGAGCGCATCAGCGTGTTGAAGCCGTTGGCCGAAGCCGTCTCGGAGATGGGAACCGCGCCCATGATCAGCGCGGGCATGGCGCCGTAGGCGAGGGCGACGCCGCTGTTGATGACGATGCCGACGATCATCAGGCCCCACGCGGTGCCCATGAGGGGGAGGGAGATGCCGTATCCGGTCGCGATCACCAGGGCACCGCAGATCAGGGCGAACTTGGGGCCGCGCTTGTTGATGAGCTTGCCGCCGAGCGGAGAAATGATCATCATCATCACGCCGCCGGGCGCCATCCAGAGACCCGCGGCCAGCATCGACTGGCCCAGGCCGTAGCCGGTGGCTTCGGGGAACTGGAGCAGCTGCGGTGCGATCAGCATGAAGGCGTACATGCCGACGCCGATCAGCACGGAAGCGGCGTTGGTGAACAGCACCATCACCGGAACTGTCGCCCCGCACGCCGCTCTCCAGCCCAAGGGCCGGTGGATCAAACACCTCAACACCCAGCTCAACTCGGTCGAGTCCACACTCGATGTGATCGCCGACTTCACCGACGCCTGACCGGTGGGACCGGCCGCGAAGCGGCCGGTCCCACCCCCGTCTTGAGGGAGGAGAGTCCGTTGCCGCGCAGGCGCTGCTACCCCTCGGACACCTGGGACGACGAGTGGATGCTGATCGAACCGCTGCTGCCGGTGCCGGCCTGCGAGACCTCGACCGGCGGGCGCCCGGAGAAGCACCCGCGCCGCGAGATCGTGGACGCCATCCGCTACGTCGTCGACACCGGCTGCAAGTGGCGGGCCCTGCCCAACGACTTCCCGCCCTGGCGCACGTGTTACGGGTTCATGGCCCGCTGGGCCGCGGCCGGTGTCATCGGGCAGATCCGCGACCAGCTCCGCAAGCGGATCCGCCGCGAGATGGGCAAGGCGCCCGGAGCGGTCGCCACCGTCATCGACTCTCAGTCGGTCAAGGCGGCCGACACCGTCGGCAAGGACTCCCGCGGCTACGACGCCGGCAAGAAAATCAACGGCCGCAAGCGGCACCTGGTCGTGGACACCAAGGGTCTGCCGCTGTTCATCATGGTCACCCCCGCCGACATGACCGACCGCAACGCGGCGAAGGAAGTGCTGTTCCGGCTGCGGCTGATGCACCCGGAGATCACCATCGTCTGGGCCGACTCCGCCTATGCCGGACAGCTCGTGAGCTGGGCGAAGACCTTCCTGAACCTGACGATCAAGACCGTCAGCCGCCCGAAAAACGTGCCCGGCTTCGTCGTCCTGCCCCGGCGCTGGGTCGTCGAACGCTCTCACGCCTGGGTCATGCACGCCCGTCGGCACGCACGTGACTACGAACGGCTCATCCAGCACTCGGAATCGCTCATCACCTGGGCTGCGATCACCCTTATGACCAGGCGGATCACCCGCCGAAGCTCTCGCAGGAGCGGACAGCCGACCTCCCGCGAAGCCCAACGCGACTGATCATCTTGGCCCTGACGGTCAGCAGTCCCACCAAGACTCCCCGGACCGTCAGCCCTGCCCAACCCCATACAGCCACCCGCGTCGGGGTCAAGGACGGCGAGTGGCCTAACCGGCCGCGGGGTCGCGGCGAACCAGCTGTCATGAGCCTAGTGTCCCGCCTCGCTGGAGCTGAGGTACGGCGGCCGTCTGACCTGGTGTGTCTCAGGTTGAGTGAGATGCCGAGTGTCCGTCTGCCTCGCCCAACTGACTTCTGAGTTGCGCTTCGTAGAGCATCTGCGTCCGGATCCAGGCTTGCTGGAAGGACTGAGCCGCACGGCCGTCGGTACCCGTAAAAGCCTTCGCCCGTGCCGCCGCCCGGATGATGAGGTGGCACGGTGATGAACCACGATGAGACCGCGACCGTCCGACCGTTGACGCTGGCTTGGGTGGGTCGGCACCTGGAAGCTGGCGAACGGATCGTCAAAGCCGAGGCGCTGCACGGCGGCATCACCGCCGAGATGCGGAGGCTGATCATCGGCACACGGGACGGAGGCACCCGTGACCTGGTGCTGCGGAGCTACGTCGACCCGTTCCACATGGAGAACGCCGAGGACGGGCTGATTGGGGAGGCCGGAGCTCTGACCTTGCTCGCGGAGACCGGCGTGCCGGCTCCTTCACTGGTCGCGGTTGATCCGACCGCCGCGCAGTGCGAGTATCCGTCGCTCCTGATGACCCATCTGGCGGGCCGGACGGTCCTTGACGATATGGGAGCGGAGACGCGTGTGCGCCTGCTGGCCCGTCAACTTGTCGCGATCCACGCGGTGTACCCCGCTGAGCGGCCCCGGGAATATACGACGTTGACGACCGCCGACACCGTCGTGGTTCCCAAGGGCGCCGACGCGGCCGTATGGGCCGCGGCTATCGAAGTGATCCGCAGACCCGCGCCACCCTATGAAGGGCGCTTCCTGCACCGGGACTTCCAACCCGGCAACGTGCTGTTCGACGTGCCGCCTTCGAACCCGGAACGCGCTCGGATCACCGGCGTCATCGACTGGGCAGGAGCCTCCTGGGGCCCGGCCGATCTCGATGTGGCGCACTGCTCCGTCAATCTCGCGCTGCTGCACGGCCCGGCTTGGGGGCTGTGGTTCGCCGAGGCGTACGAGGAGGCCGGCGGTGTGCTGGCTGCGAGCGAGAGCGAGCGGCTGTACTGGCGGGTGCGGGACGCGCTGGCCGCCTCGGAGGAAGTGCAGTCGGTGTCGCAGCCGTGGCGGGAGGCCGGGAGAACAGAGCTGACGACGCGAGCTGTGGAGGATCGGCTGGATGCCTATGTCACCGCCCTGATGGACGCTTCGGGCTGACACGCGAGACACAGGGGCAGTTGCCCGAGATTGAGCGAGACGTACAACCCGATGCCTCACATCGACCGAGACTGCTTCGGCTTCAGCGAGACAGGACACCTAGCCCGCCTGCCCTACCCGCCACCCGGAAACTGCGCAGTTCGAATCCTGAGCTGGGAAAACACACAGCGAGGCTTTGCAAACAGGCACTCAGCTTGTTCTTTATCTTCCGCGTTCCGTCGCCCGCGTTGAGGATGGGACGGACTGCATCAACCGACGTTGTCGCTCATCAGCTTCCGTTCTCCGGCTGTCCGGGCCAGGTGCCGGTAGAGGGGTGATGCGGTCACGGCGACGAAGAGCGCGAACAGGGTGATCGGCAGTAGCCCGAGGGGCCGGAGCAGGTAGTCCGGGTGTTGTGAGATCTGCGGCCAGTTGACGTAGTAGTTGGCGGACACGTCCACGGTCATGACCGCGCTCGCCATAGTCACGGCGATTGGTCGGACTCGTACCAGCAGAACGGCCACCAGAGGGTCGAGCAGGACCAGAGCGACGAAGTAGACCCGGATGGGAGCCGGTGCGGGAGAGGCATAGCTGTTGTGACCGCCACCTGCCAGGTCCACGAGGTGCATGGCGGTTCCCCAGAGGAAACAGATGACATACGCCGCCACGACGAACAGCACCCGTCGCGGCAGGTGACGCGGTCGCCCTTCCCCGTCCTGGGCAAGCGGACCTGTCGATGCCTGCTGCGTCATGCTGCCCCCGGTTGGTTGGCGGCACCCTACTTCATCTGTCTCAGCGCCTTTCGGGAAATCCTGCCAGCCCGGCATATCCGCCACACATTTGATGAAATGGGTCGTTCCGGCTTCGAACGGCATCTCGAACTGGATCGCTCACCTGGGGATTCGCCGGACGTGGGGGCGGCCTTCGTCTGATCCTGTGCTCCGACCAAGGTGCACGTGACCGAGACGAAGGCCGTGAGGGTGAGTCTGCTGCCTGCTGCTGTCCGGAGGGAAGCGTTCGCGGAAGCGTCACGCTTCCGGGGAGAGTTCTACGGGTGTCTGACCGCCCGGCGCGACGAGTTGTTCGAGCTGGCGGACGCGGTGCTGTGCGCGGACGGTGCGGTGAAGTCCCCGGTGGACTTGACGCTGTTGCCCGAGCACCGGCGTGGGCACGGAGCGATGTACGGCGGCTTGAACCATGGCCGCATCAACGTCGACAGGCTGCTGACGGTGCTGGCCGGGCTGCCGCTGCCGCGATTCGACGGCGGTCGCCTGGTCCTGGCAGTCGATGTGTCGCCGTGGCTTCGCTCGGACGCGCCGTGCTCGGCGGAACGCCTGTTCTGCCACGTCTACGGCCGTGCGAAGACGGCGTCACAGTTCATTCCGGGCTGGCCCTACTCCTTCGTGGCCGTGCTGGAGCCGGGCGCCACGTCCTGGACCGCGATCCTGGACGCGGTCCGGCTCGGCCCGGCGGACGACGCGACCGCGGTCACCGCCGCCCAGCTCCGAGGAGTCGTTGAACGGCTCATCGCCGCGGGCCAGTGGCAGGCCGGGGACCCGGCCATCGTGATCGTCAGCGACGCCGGCTACGACGTCACGCGCCTGGCCTGGGTCCTGCGCGACCTGCCGGTCGAGCTGGTCGGCCGGGTCCGCTCCGACCGTGTGATGCGTCTGCCGAAACCACCGAGGATGCACGGCGTCAACGGCCGGCCGCCCAAGCACGGCCTGGAATTCCGCTTCACCAAGCCGGAGACCTGGCCCGAGCCCGCGATCACCACCGTCACGGACACCACCAACTACGGCAAGGCTGAGGCCCAAGCGTGGGACCGGGTCCACCCACGGCTGACCCACCGCTCCTCCTGGCTCGACCACGACGGTGAACTTCCTTTGATCGAGGGGACGTTGCTGCGGTTGAAGGTCGAGCATCTGTCGAAGGACCGGGAGGCCCCGCCGGTGTGGTTATGGTCTTCCAAGACCGGCGCCACCCCGGGCGACGTGGACCGCTTCTGGCAGGCGTTTCTCCGTCGCTTCGATCTGGAGCACACGTTCCGCTTCGCGAAGCAGACCCTGGGCTGGACCACTCCGAAACTCCGTACTCCCGAGGCGGCGGACTGCTGGACCTGGATCCTGATCGTCGCTCACACTCAGCTCCGGCTCGCCCGGCCCCTCGTCGCGGACCTCCGCCGGCCCTGGGAGAAACCCACCACCTCCGACCGGCTCACCCCGGCCCGGGTCCGCCGCGGGTTCAGGAACATCCGCGCTCACCTCGCCTGCCCGACCCGTGTTCCCAAACCCCGGGGCGCCGGCCCCGGACGGCCACTCGGTGCCAAGAACAGACACCGGGCACCCCGTTACGACGTCGGCAAGACCGTCAAACGCCCCAAGACCCTCAAGGCAATCGGCAAGCCTGGCAGGTCCTGGTAGATAAAGAACAAGCTGAGCTGACGACGGGGCCGGTGGCCGTGGCGTACGCGCCGTCGAAGACGTTCCTGAATGCCGTCACCCTGCAGTACGCCCGGGAGTTGAGCGGCACGAACATCCTGATCAACATGGGCTGCCCCGGCTACGTCGCGACCGACCTCAACGGCTTCCGCGGCGTGCGCACCCCCGAACAGGGCGCGGCGATCGCCATCAAGCTGGCCACCTTGCCTGACGACGGCCCGACCGGCAAGTTCTTCGAAGACGCCGGCGTAGTGCCCTGGTGAAGTGCACGGCGGTCATCACCCGCCGGGGTGGGCGGCTTCGCCCGCGCGTCTCGAACAGGTCTATCGACACTGATTCCCACATGAATGGCAATTCACCGCAGGTTGCAAGCAGCGTGACCATGTGGTTCCAACAAGCGTGACCTACGGGATCCGGATCGCAAGGTCACCACACCCCCATGGTTCCAACTACCGTGTCACGGCACAGAAGTCAGCGTGTGCCGTCTCGACTGCCTCCGGGTACGCCTGGGTCTTCTCGTGCTCGGCGAGCGCCCGGTAGATGCTGGCGACGGACGGGTTCTGTCCCTTGCGCTTGCCGGTGGGGATGATCAGGTCGGGCTGGATCTGCTCGACGGACTCGCCGAGCGCCTTGCGCCGCAGCACGGTGTGCAGCATGTCGTCGGTGATGACCGGGGGCCGGCCACCGTATTTGCCCTTGCGGGCCGCGGTCTCCAGCCCCTCCAGCGTCGACTCCCGGATGTTCTCCCGCTCGGTCTCGGCCATCGCGGCGAAGAAGCCGAACAGCAGCTTGCCGGGGCCGGTGGGGTCGTAGCTGCCGGGCAGCGGCCCGGCGAGCGTCTCCAGCACCAGGCCGTGCTCGGTCAGATGGTCCGCAAGGGCAGTGAGCTCTGCCGCGTCACGCCCCAGCCTCTTCATCTCGAACACGGTGAAGATGACCCGGCAGTGCGGGGCGTGCGCCTTGATCTCCCGGGCGGTCTTCAGCGCCTCCTCGAACTGCGGGCGGACCTTGATCCGGGTGCTGAGCTTCTCGCTGAAGATCTTGTCTCTGCCGATGCCGTGCTTGGCGAGCGTGTCCAGCCGCGAGTCGAGCTCCTGGCTGAGGTGCGAGCAACGGGCATAGCCCGGCCTTGGGGGCCAACGGAACAGCCAGTATCGGTGAGATTGATCTTGGTGCGGGGCGGTCAGGCTTCGGTGCCGACGGCCGTCTGGAGGGCCTGCCGGAGCTGGTCGAGGCCAGGCGCCCCGGCCGGACCGTGCGGGATAGCGAGGACGGATAGCCGCAGGCCGGCGCGTACGATCGAAGCGATCCGGCTTTCGCGTAGGCGTCGTCGACGTCCTCGGTGGAACCGGCGAACTTGGGCTTCTTCCACGCCAGCTGCCGGGAGACTCCCCGCTGGTTGGCGATCTGCTGCCACGCCTCGCCGTTGTGCCGGGTCACGGGTCACGGCCGTGGTGATAGGTCATGCAGCGCGTTCAGGGCGGCCAGAGGGCGCTATTGGATCAGGGCGAAGATCTGGCTCAGCAGGTCGTCCATCGCGTCGCGGATGTGCACCAGCCAGTACCACGCTATCCCGCGCTGCGCGGCGACAGCCGCCGTGTGATCCGGTCGAACAGCTCCGTCAGCGGCTCGCCGACGTCCCGGCCGAACTCGGTCAGCCCGTAGGTGACCTGGGGCGGCGTCGTCGGCTCGACCTCCCGCCAGACCAGGCCGTCCTGGACCAGCGCGCGCAGGGTCTGGGCGAGCATCTTCTCGCTGATGCCCTGGATGCTCTCGCGCAGCTCGTAGAACCGGAGGCCATTGCTCCGCAACGAGATCAGCACCCAGACGCCCCACCTGCTGGTCACGTGGTCGACCACATCGCGCGCGGGGCAGTCGGTGTGAAACACGTCATACCGCTTCCCCGCCTCGGCCTGTCTGTGCTGCACGCTTCCCATCATTTCATGAGCTTACCTCAAGGTATGTCCTTACCAAAAGTTAGCCCTCGCTCTTAGCGTGAAGGCCACAGAGAACATCCGACAAGGAGCTGATCATGATCGTAGTGACCGGGGCTACCGGGAATATCGGCCGGCCGTTGACGCAGGCGCTGGCCGAGGCGGGCCAGCAAGTGATGGCAGTGTCACGGCACGCGGCGGCGGTGCCGAACGGCGTCCGCCACGTGGCGGCCGACCTGGGCAAGCCGGCCAGCCTCAAGCCCGCGCTGGCCGGGGCGAAGGCGCTGTTCCTGCTGCTGTCCGGCGACCTGCACGCCACTGGAGCCAACCCTGCCGACATCATCAGCGAAGCTGCGGCCAGCGGGGTCCGCCGGGTCGTCCTGCTCTCCACGCTGGGCGTGGTGACCAGGCCCTCCGGCCAAACGCGGATCGCGATGCGCGCACTGGAGGACACGCTGCGGGAGTCCGGCCTGGAGTGGGCCATCCTGCGACCGGGCGGCTTCGCCTCCAACGCCCTGTGGTGGGCCGAGTCCGTCCGCGCGCAACAGGGCGTCGCCGCGCCCTTCGGCGACGTCGGGGTGCCGATCATCGACCCGGCGGACATCGCCGCGGTCGCGGCAGCCTGCCTGCTGGATGACCGGCACACCGGCGGCGTCTACGAGCTGACCGGCCCAGAGGTGATCACTCCGCGCCAGCAGGCGGAGGCCATCGCCGCCGCGCTGGGCTCGCCAGTGAGGTTTCACGAGCTCACCCGCGACGAGGCCAAGACCGCCATGACCCAGAGCATGCCGGCGGAGCTTGCCGACGACACTCTGGACATTCTCGGCTCCCCGAGCCCGGCCGAGCTGCGCGTCAGCCCGGACGTCCAGCAGGTCCTCGGCCGCGCCCCGCGCCCCTTCGCCGACTGGGCCGCCCGCAATGTCGCCGCGTTCCGCTGAGACTGGTCAGCGCCGCTGGAACTGCTTTCGTGCTCGGCGATCCACTGCTGACAGTCGAGGAACCTGACCCGAAGTTGACGCTGACATGGCCCCCAGCCGGGCCGGAACCGACGCTGCAGCCACAGTGAATCGACGTGCAGCCAACTCCGTTGGCCCTGCGAGCCTAGGAACATTCCGATCAACCCCGCCCTGTCGGCAAACGATGCGCGGCCGAGGAGGAGCTGGAGGGGCTGCTCGGCGTGCACCAGGGCGCCGAGCAAGCCCACCCGGTTCGACGAGGAGGACCTTGTGGCCGAGTGGGCCGCCCAGAGCACGCCACCGGTTCGAGCCCAGCCAGGAGGCGTAGGCCTCCATCAGGCAGTACCAGGACGCCCGGGGCTCCAGGTGCAGCCTCACCGCACGCCACCCGCGCACCGGAGACTGCTGTCCACCGTGAAGTTCATGGTGCAGACCCTCACGGCCGCCGGCGAACTCCAGCGCGACCTACATGTCGAGGGTGACCGCCAGCTCCGGGGCCGGGGCGTCCTGGTGGCCGGTGGCGTGCTCGGGCATGAGGTCGGCCTCGTTCGTACCGCGAGGCCCGGGGACCGCGCCGGCCTTCAGGGCGGCGAGGTCGGCGTGGGCCTGCTCGACGGCTTCGGGGTACGCCTCGCGTTTGGCGTGCTCGGCGAGCGCCCGGTAGATGCTGGCGACGGAGGGATTCTGTCCCTTGCGCTTGCCGGTGGGGATGATCAGGTCGGGCTGGATCTGCTCGACGGACTCGCCGCCCGCGCGGCGCCGGAGCACGGTGTGGAGCATGTCGTCGGTGATGACCGGGGGCCGGCCGCCGTGCTTGCCCTTGCGGGCCGCGGTGTCGAGTCCCTCCAGCGTCGACTCCCGGATGTTCTCCCGCTCGGTCTCCGCCATCGCCGCGAAGAACGCGAACAGCAGCTTCCCCGGGCCGGTGGGGTCGTAGATGCCGGGCAGGGGCCCGGCGAGCATCTCCAGGACCAGGCCGTGGGCGGTGAGGTGGTCAGCGAGGGCGGTGAGTTCGGCGGCGTCGCGGCCGAGCCGCTTCATCTCGTACACAGTGAAGACGACGCGGCAGTGCGGGGCGTGCGCCTTGACCTCCCGCGCCGTCCTCAGCGCCTCCTCGAACCGGGGGCGCACTCGCACTCGGGTGCTGATCTTCTCGCTGAAGATCTTGTCCCTGGGGATGCCGTGCTTGCTGAGCGCGTCGAGCTGGGAGTCGAGTTCCTGGCCGAGGGTCGAGCAGCGGGCGTAGCCGATGCGGATGTCCGCGCTCGGCAGGTCCGGGTCGACTGCGGCGGGTACCGGCGTGCCGGGCCGCCACGGCTTTCCGGGACGGCGGTCCGCCGGGGTCGGCACCCGCAGCACCTTCGACAAGCGGGGCACCTTGGTGAACCGGCGGGTGTGGTAGGCGGAGGCGACCGCACCGCCGCGCGAGCGGCAGGGCGAGCCCGGCTGCACGTCACACTTCGGACAGGCGTGCTGCTCGACGTCGTCCGCGTCCGACCGCTCGGTCGGGGAAGGCTCTTGAGGGTCCGTCATGACCCCGGATCTTCGCACAATGCAAGTCTCAGAAGGGGGTCCGTCCAGCTTTTGGGTGAGAACGGGTTCTGAGAACCGAGCGGAGATCATCGAGGGCCCGGCGGCCCGTTTTCGATCTTGCTCCGACAAAGGGTCGTTTGCGAGAGGGCGGGGTGCCGGGCCATGCGCGCGGCGTTGTCCGGCCCGCACGGCATGGCCCGGCCCACCGTCTCTTCAGTCCAGGTCGGACATGTCGAGCACGAAGCGATAGCGGACGTCGTTTCGCCGGAGGCGGTCGAGTGCCGTGTCCACCTGTGACGACGGGAGCACTTCGATGTCGGCGGCGATGCTGTTGTCAGCGCAGAATTGGAGCATCTCGGCTGTCGCCAGGCGGCCTCCGCTGCCCGCGGAACTGAGCTTCTTGCGGCCGATGAGCAGGTCCGTGGCCTCGACGGTGACGGGGCCCAAGTACCCGAGGAGGCTGAGGGTGCCGTCCATCGCCACCAGTTTCAGATACGGGGCGAGGTCGTGAGGGGCGGAGATGGTGTCGATGACGACGTCGAAGGTGTCGCGTGCCGTGGCCATCTGCCGGGTGTCGGTGGAGGCGATGAGGTCGTGAGCGCCGAGCTTGCGGGCGTCGTCGCGCTTGTCCTGGGTGCGGCTGATGACGGTCGTGGTGGCGCCGAGTGCCACGGCCATCTTGACTGCGAGGTGGCCCAGGCCGCCGAGGCCGGCCACGGCGACGCGACTGCCGGGGCGCACGCCGAGGGAGCGCAGGGGTTCCCAGACGGTGACGCCGGCGCACATCAGCGGGGCGGCTGCGGCCGGGTCGAGGCCGGAGGGGAGCGGGTAGGCGAAGGCGTCGCGCACGACGTACTCGCGGGAGTAGCCGCCCAGGGTGGTCGACCCGTCCTGCCGGTCGGTGCCGCCGTAGGTCAGAGTCGGGAAGGAGTGGCAGAAATTCTCCTGTCCTGCTTCGCACATGGCGCACACGCCGCAGGAGTCGATGATGTTGCCCACCGCGACGCGGTCGCCGACCGAGAAGGTGGTCACCTCGGGGCCGATCCCGGCCACCACGCCGGTGAATTCGTGACCGGGCACCAGGGGCGCTTTCGTGTGCTGGTCGTAGGCGCGCAGGGCGTGCAGGTCGGTGTGGCACACGCCGCAGTAGTCGACCTGCACCGCGATGTCATCCGGGCGCAGGTCACGGCGCTCCAGCGACGCGCGCCGCAGCGCCGTCGGGCCGGCCGCCTGCCATCCGGTGGTCGTTCGCATACGTGACTCCTTAAACAGACTGTTCTGTCTGTTGCAGCGTAAGTGCGACCGTGCCCCGAGGTAAACCAACTGTTCTGTTTGGTAGAGTGCGGGTATGCGGGAACAGCCCCAGACCTCGCGAGGCGCCGCGACCTACCAGCGCATCCTGGACGCCGCCACCGAAGAGTTCGCCCAGCACGGCATTGCCGGGGCGCGCATCGAGCGCATCGTGACGGCAGCGCGCACCAACAAGGCACAGCTCTACGCCTACTTTGGCGACAAGGAGCGACTCTTCGACGCGATCTTCCTCAGCTCGCTGGAGCGCATCACCAACGTCGCGCCCATCGACGCCGACGATCTCGCGGAGTGGGCCGTTCGTCTCTACGACGAATACCTGCGCCGCCCCGACCTCATCCGGCTGGCGACCTGGACACGACTGGAGCGTCGGCCTGCCGGGCACCTCGTCGAGACCCACCAGCACTACGACGACCGCAAGCTCACGGCCATCGCCGAGGCCCAGGCCGCCGGGCGGGTCCGCGCAGGTGACCCGTTCGACATCATGGCCATGGTCATCGCCATGTCCATGGCCTGGTCACCGGTCAGCAACGTATATGCGGCCAGCAGCCAAGAACCCGATGACGTACATGACCAGCGCCGCGCCCTGCTCCGCGACTGCGTCCAAAGCGCCACCGCGGCCGGCAGAGGCGACGCATCCCCCTCATGACTGCCACCAACACCCCTGGTGACGCTCACGCACGTTGCCTGGGCTCCGGCCAGGACCGGAGCCCAGGTCTCACGCCGGAACTGCGGCTGCTTCCCCCTGCGGGGCGCGCGGGCCGGGTACCGTCGCCCGGATGGACAGGTCCAGGTCGAGGCGGCTGTTCATATCCAGCTCGAATCTGCCGTACGGATTCACGTGGGTCCAGAACAGCGGCGACAGCGCCCGCCGGTCCGCATCGGTCAGCCTGTCCGCCCACTTCGGATCAGCCAGGACCTCCTGCATCAGCAGCGTGTTGACGTGCACCAACGCTGACTGGAGCAGGTGTAGCGCGAGCATGCTGACCTCCTGGGATTCCTTGTCCGCACCGGCCAGATCGCCGTCCTTGCCGTAGAGGAGGTCCTTGTTCGCGCTGTTCCAGTTCTCCACAACCTGCAACCCCTCGTGGATCTCTTGGCGCATCTCGATGTTGGCCAGGTAGTCGCAGACGAACGAGGTCCTCACCGCCCGCCCAAGTTCTTCGATCGCCCGGTACGTCGGGTGCTTCGGCCCTCCCCGGGTAAACCGGCGCAGGACCTGTTCGGCCTCGGCGGTGCCCAGGCGCAGGGCGGTGGTGTACTTCACGATCTGGTCGTACTGCTGGGCGATCAGGTCCCAGTCGATTGTCTTGGTGGAGAGCACCGGGCCCAGGTTCGGCCAGGTGTCGTCCTGTCCGGCCGCCGGCCGGTACAGCTTCGCAGACCCGATGTTCTTCAACCTCGGCATCAGCTTGAAGTCGAGCATGTGCGCGAAGGCAAACCCGACGATGGACGCGCCGTGCGTGTCGGTGTACTGCCGGTCCACGTCCATGTCGGTGCAGTGCCGCAGCACGCCCTCGATCATTGAGGCGACCTCGGAAGCCGAACAGGACTTGAGCTGGCTGTAGATGCAGACGGATTTCCGTTCGACGTGCCAGTAGATCATCACGCCGGGGCCCCGGTAGCGCTGGTGCCATTCGGTCATCAGGTTGCTGGACCAGGCGCCGAACTTGCGGCTGTCGGAGGCGCACGCGGTGCCGGTGCCCCACCACATCTCATCCCGGACGGCGAAGGTGGCGTTCACCAGTTTCCGCAGGGCCGCGCGCATGTTGGCGCGGTTGACGAACAGGTGCCGCACCCTGCGCAGCGTCGCCTCGCTCTCACCGTGCTTGCCGGTCACTGCGACCCGCTTGATTCCCATGTTCGTGCCCAGGCCGAACAGGACCAGCAGCAGCCAGCGCCGCAGCACGTCCTTCGCCAGCATCTCTCTGGTGGCCACCGAGGTGAACTCAGCGATGAAGTCCGTGTCAAACTCGGCGTACTTCAGGATGTCCAGCAGGTCGATGGTGCCCCAGCGTCGTTCGATCTCGCCTTGATGGCGACCAGGCTCTCCGGCTCCTCCTGCTTGCCGCGCGGGGAGACCCTGATCCACGGCTCGCCGTGCTTCTTGACGATCGCCACCCCGCCCGTCGTGCCCTCCGCCAGCGCCTGCTCGAAGCGATCCAGCGAGGTGCGGAGCTTGCCGTGCAGGGCGGCGATGAACTCCCCGGCGTCCTGCGGCTGGCCCAGCCCGGCGTAGTGCACGTCCCGGTTGTCCTCGAAGTCCGCAGGCAAGTCGTCCTCCGGGTTACGCCACCGGTTCGCCCCCACCACCCAGACCTCCCGGCGCCGCACCGCGTCCCGCAGCGCCACCAGCACATCCAGGCCGTGCTCGCCCTCGCCCGCCGCCGGGTCAACGTCTTGTGGGCTCTGATCCGTGACAGACGGTGCTACACCGCCGCACCACCAGTAGCCGCTACAGCTTGACAACGACATTAGGAAGCGAGAACGACCTCGGCGGTGTCCAGGCCGCGCTCATTGACGCTGAGGTAGCTGTTCGCACCGGAAGGGTCGAGGGAGTCAAGCCAGAGCTCTTCGTTGTCGGCCAGGTACTCGTGCAGCGCGTCGGCGTCGCCGGCCACGCCGGCAGGGATCTGGACCTCGGTCTCGAATTCGTGGGTGACTTGACGGCCAGCGAGACGGTCACTGTGGCCTCTTCGTCGTCCTCGCCCGTATGCTCCGCCTGCGAAGAGGAGCGCGGGGGTTTCAGCCTTACGGCTGCGACGGCTTCGGCAACGTGAGGATTTCGGCTCCGTCCTCGGTGATGGCGATCGTGTGCTCGCTGTGTGCCGTCCGGCAGCCTGTCGCGCTTCGGAGCGTCCACCCGTCGGCGTCGGTGACGAGTTTGGCAGTGTCCGCCATGACCCACGGCTCCAGTGCCAGCAGCAGCCCGGGGCGCAGTTTGTATCCACGGCCAGGCCGTCCGGTGTTCGCAACGTGCGGGTCCTGGTGCATCGTTGACCCGATGCCATGCCCTCCGAATTCGGTGTTGATCTCGTATCCGGCCTGGCTGAGGACTTTGCCGATGGCGTGGGAGATGTCGCCGATACGAGCTCCGGGTCTGGCGGCGGCGATCCCTGCAGCCAGCGCGCGTTCGGTTGCCCTGATCATCGCGACGCTCTTTGAGGGCTGCGCATTGCCTACGACGAAGCTGATGGCGGCGTCTGCAGCGACTCCGTGCTTGGAGACGGCAAGGTCAAGTGTGAGCAGATCGCCGTCGGCGAGCGTGTAGTCGTGGGGCCGCCCGTGGAGCACGGCATCGTTGACGGCCGTGCAGATGTAGTGGCCGAAAGGGCCGCGTCCGAAGGATGGTGCGTAGTCGACGTAGCAGGACAGCGCTCCCGCCTCGGCGATCATGGTCTTGGCCCACCGGTCGATGTCCAGGAGATTCGTGCCGATCGCGCTCCGGCCCTTCAGTGTCTGCAGGATGTCTGCGACCAGGGCGCCTGTGTCTTTTGCCCGGGCCAGCAGGGCGGGGTTCAGGATCTCGATCATGTGCCACTTTCCTCACGGAACCAACAACTATACCGGCCAAACTATACCGGTACTAGAATCGGGGCCATGGTCAGACTGCCGCTCACTCCCGCAGAGGTCGCACGCGGCCAGCGCCTCGGCGCCCTCCTGCGTCGGGCCCGGGGAGAACGCTCGATGCTCGAGATTGCGCTCGACGCACGTGTCTCACCGGAGACACTCAGGAAGATCGAGTCGGGCCGCGTGGCCACCCCCGCCTTCCCGACCATCGCGGCGATCGCCGATGTCCTCGGCCTCTCCCTCGACGCGGTGTGGGCCGAGATCAGCCAGTCCGACAGTGGCGTTAGACCGGCGAACGCTGATCACTGCGCACGTGAGCAGCTGACCGCGTAAGCCTCCATCCCACAGCCGCGTCGGGGAGTCGGGGCGGGCCTGGAACCCACGCGCGCCATGGCCCGGAGTCACGCTTCCCGCTCCGGTTCGTTGTAGGAGTCCTCCCAGATTCCGCGAACTCGCACGCTTCTCCGCCAAACGAGGACGTAGATCACCGCGGCGAAGACCGGATCATCATCGATGCGGGTGATCCGCCATCTTGCGGCCGCACCCGCGCCAGGGGCAGCGACGGCCTGGCGATTCCCCCACAAGCCCCCCAGGGGGATCAATCCCCCATCATCCACTCCCCATGCCCAGCACAACCGCCAACTGACCATGTAGGACACGGTCTACTCCAGTCAGATTTGGTGTCTTGAGCTGGCTCTTTTCAGGTAGTGGCATCGTTGGCGATGGCTTGGTGGCGTCTGCGCCAGCGGGACCATCTCAGGGCATGCTGACGCTGCGGGGAACGTGAACCGGTTCCCGGCGGCGTCCTCGACGACGTAGCCCCTGAGGTTGAAGGTCGTGGTGGCCGAGTAGTTCTTGACGGTCAGGTACTCCTCACGCGTGTTGCCGGAGGAGCACTCGTTGGAGTCCGGGCCGGGTGTGTCGTACTGGATGCCGCGGACCTTCAGCGCAGAGGAGTACTCGGCGCCCTGGGCCGGGAGCGCGGTCAGAGCAGCGAGCGTGCCGGCCGTAACAACGGTGGCGATGGCGGCATGGGTGCGCAAGGTGAAGTCCCCCCTCAATCGTGGTGATGAGTAGCAGAAGCGCATAGAAAATGACGAGCCTCTGGTTACAACGGCAAGCCTCTTGTCCCGGACATTGCCGACCCTGGCACGGTGGATCGTGTGGCCGATCTGACTCCGTGCGCGGGGCCGTTGCCTTGCCCTGCTGGTGATGCGGTTCCGGCCGGGGTGTGGAGGCGGGTGCCGGGCAGGTCAGGCTGCTGCCCGGCACCCCTAGGAGAAGGCAGGGGCTGTCAGCCGTCGTCAGGTGTTCAGCCTCTCCAGTCCCCGGTCAGCGGCGGTGGTGGTGTCCCCGGCCCCAGGACTCGGTGTCGACGATGCGGCCACGGTCGTCGCGCAGGGTCGCGGTGTCGGAACGGTTGTCCCAGACGTAGTTGCGGCGGACCTTATAGAGGTCGGTGCGGGTGTCGCGGCCGACGCCGGTGTGGATCCGGACGGTGGCGCGGCCGGCGAGGCGGACGTTGTCGAAGCGGTAGCGGTGGCCGTCCTCGTCGCGCAGCGTCCGGCCATCCAGGTTCACCGCGCGGCGGGTGTTGTTGGTGAGCTCGACCCTGTGCCGTTCAGAAACTCATCGCTGCTGGTCAAGCCGTGTATCTGTACTCGTTGATGACGCCGCCCAGTACTCGGGTGCGGAGGAGTCGGTGCGCGGTCAGTCGGTCGAGGGCGCCGGGTTCTCCTGGGCGAGGGGAGGAAGTTGTCCTCGGGCCTGGTGGGGGCGATGGCCGTTGTAGTGGAAGGCGTAGACGTCGAGCACGCGTCGAGCGTGGGCTTCGTTCAGGATCAGCAGGTGATCAAGGGCCTCGCGCCGGAGTGTCCCGATGCCCCTTTCGCAGTGCGCGTTCATCCGTGGGGCCCGCGGCGCCGTCTTCAGGGTCTCGATGCCCTCGGACGCGAAGACCGCGTCGAAGGACTCGGTGTACTTGCGGTCCCGGTCGCGGACCAAGAAGCGCAGCGACTCCAAGCTCAGGCCCAGGTCGACGGCGAGGCTGCGGGCTTGCTGGACCGTCCACTGCGCGGTCGGATGCGCGGTCACACCAGCGATGTGCAGGCGGCGCGTGCCGCGCTCGAGGAAGACCAGCGCGTAGACCCGGCGAAGATCAACCAGGTCGATGTGCAGGAAGTCGCAGGCGATGACGCCGTCGGCCTGCGCCGTCAGGAACTCTCGCCACGTCGGCCCACCTCTACGGAGAGCAGGGCCTACTCCGGCAACAGTCAAGATCTCCCAGACCGTGGAGACTCCGACCCGATGCCCGAGCCGCGCGAGCTCGCCTTGCGGCCAGCCGCAGCACCAGCTCTTTGATCGCCTTCGTGGTCGGTGGCCGGCCGGGCCTGCTCCGGCGCTTGCTGTAGTCCCACCGGCACGCCACGAGCCTTCGATGCCACGCCAGCACGGTGCCCGCAGTCACCGGGAACACCTGCGCCCAACGACGCCGGGGTATCAACGAGGACAACGCCGCGAACCACAGCCGGTCCGCCGGCTCGTAGCGCACCGGACCTGCAAGTTGCCTGCGCAGCACCGCGTTCTCGTGACGCAGGACAAGAAGTTCGGCGTCCTTGGCCACCTGCCGACGCAGCAGCAACACCGGGACTGACAACAGCTTCCTCGTCACCCGATAGACCAGCGAGACAATCACCCGCGGCATCGTCCCACGCGACCCTGAGCGCCACCAGACCCCCTACGACCTGCAGCGACGCATTTCTGAACGGCACAGGTTGATCCGCATCAGCCGGGTGACACGCTTGCGGTTGATCCTCCGCCCCCTCGCACGCAGCTCAGCATGGACGCGTGGGGCTCCGTAGGCGCCATGGTGTTCGGCGTGGATGGCGCGGATCTCGCTCACGGTCCGTTTCTCCTCGGCCCGGCGCTGGGCGCGGGCCTGCTCGGTGGCCAGGTGCTGGTAGTAGCCGGCGCGGGACGCCCCGAGCACCCGGCAGATCTGCTTGACGCCGAAGTCGGCGCGGTTGTCGGAGATGAAGTCCCAGCGGCGGGGGTTCACTTCACCTCCCGAGCGAAATAGGCGGCTGCCCGGCGCAGGATCTCGCGCTCCAGCTGCCACTCGTGCTCGGCCTTGAGCAGCCGGGCGTTCTCCGCTCGCAGCCGAGCCAGCTCCTCGGTCGCGCTCACGCTGCCGTCGCGGCCCTCAGGCGCGGCCTGGGTCTCGTCCTTGCGCACCCACGTCCGCAGCGATTCCGCGGTGATGCCGAGATCTGCGGCCACCGCCGCGTACGTCCGCTTCCCGGCCGCGGCACGGTAGAGCGCGACGGCACCCTTCCTGAACTCCTCCGGATACGGAGACTTGCGTCCCACCTGGACATCCCTCCCTGAACCGTCAAGATCCATTGTCAGCGTGTCCACTCCACAGGATCATCCTCATCTTCACGGCTCTCCCGAACGACTGACGTCACTCGGTTGACCGCGATGCCGGTGGGCCGTGCCCGGAGCGAGCGCCTGGAACTGAACGGTGTTGGGCGGCGGTCCCCGGCGGGGACCGCCGCCCAACCGCAGAATGGGCTCAGTTGCAGGCGAACCGGTTGTAGGGGACCTGGTAGGTGGCGTCGAGCTCATGGTCGTTCGTGCTGTTGGGGCCCTTGACCTTCGCGTGCGCGGTCACCGTCGCGCTGCCGGTCTCGGTGGTCGGCTCGCCGGTGCGGAAGACCGCCGAGACCTTTCCGTCCGCGGGGACGTTCTTGAAGGTCTGCTCGCCGTAGGAGGTCTTCACCGTGAGGTTGGCCTGGTATGCCGATCGGTTCCGGGCGGACACCTGGACCTGTGTCTGATCCTTGACGCAGAGGGTCACCGCGCTCGATGTGACGGGTACGGAGCCCGGCGGTGTCGGGTCCTTGGGGAGCACCGTGACGGTGAACTTCTTGGGCGGTGCCACGTTGCCGGCGGCGTCCACGGAGCGGTACTCGATCTGGTGGGTGCCGTATCCGGGCAGCCGCTTGGCGAACGGTGAGGTGGACAGGCCTCCGGTGCCGAGGTTGCCGTAGATCAGATCGTCCACGTTCGTTCCCGTGGGAGTGAACAGGAACGGCTTGGAACCGTCCGTAGGCCAGCCGAAGTAGTGGAACCACCCGTCGCCGTCGACCCGGAATTCCGAGGTCAGTGCCCCTGGTTGGTCGTCGTGTGCCGTGAGGTTGAGGCTGAAGGAATCCTTGACGGTGTAGTGCGGCGTGCCGTCGCTGTTCTGCGAGACGCTGACCGGGTCCGACACAAGGTAGCTGGTGGTTGCCGCCGTGTTGTCGACTGTCCACTGTTCGGTTGCCGCAGGCGACGTGGGCTTGCGTGAATCGCTTACGCTGACGTCGACATGGTGGGTGCCCTTGCCGAGTCGGAGGCCGCCGAGATCGAGACTCGTCGAGTGCCCCACGACATGGCCGTCCAGCCGCCACACCACGTTCAGAGCGTGGTCGCGCGGGTGATTCGGGTCGACCCACAGGACGTCAGTCGCCCCGACGGGCCGCTCGGCGGGCGTCGCCAGGGAGATCTTCGGAGCATCGTCGTCGGTGAACGGTGCGGAGGGTGTCCCGACCGTCCACTCGCGCGTGGCCGTCATCTTGCTGCTGTCCCGGAGGGCGGGATCGCGGACGAAGTCCGTGTCGTCGACGACTTTCACACCGATCGTGTCGCCCGCGCGTGCGTGGAGGTCCCGCACATTGACGCTGCGGGCGTTGGCGACGGAGCGGAGCACCTTGCCGTTGACGCTCCAGGTGGCGTCGAGCTCGTGATAGACCGGGTGAACGGTGTCGATCCACAACTCGTCGGTGGGGCTTACGGGTTCATCGGTGGGCGTTGAGTCCTCGATGAGGTTGACGGCCCCTGACAGGCCCGCCGTCATCCGTTCGCGACTCACCTGGTCCATGTAGTAGCCGAGCGTCTTCATCATCGAATGCCGGCTCGGCCGCCAGACGCCCTCGGTGTAGTACGTGCCGCCTTCGTACCGGCCGATGGTGCCGCCCGATTCGCTCTTCTCCCCAAGCCAGCGCCACCACTTGGCCTTCTGGTCGCGCATCTGCTGCTCGGTCAGTAGGGTGTGATGGACCGAGTTGGGTTCACCGCCGCTGTAGGTGCCGCTGGTCACTCCCCGGGAGTAGTAGTCGTACTCGTCCTGGAGACCGCCGAAGGAGTGGCCGAGTTCGTGCGGGGCGATCAGTGCCGACATGGCGTTGCCGCCGGTCGCTGTGGCGTAGGAGCCGCCCGCGCCGCCGTAGGTGTCGCTGTTGGCCAGCGCGAGGATCTGATCCGCCTTCGGGGCCAGGGCCGCGTACTTCTTGGCCGCGTTGTTGTCCATCACGAGCAGCCGCTGGATGCCGTTCGTGGAGCAGCCGCTCCAGAGCTTCATCCCCAAAGGGGTGTTGCGCATCGGGGAGCCCAGCTGAGGGTCGCAGCTGATCCCCGACTCCTGGGAGGGAGTCTCGACGGCGTAGACGTTGATGTAGTTCCGGTAGCTCTTGTAGGGCTCAAGGCCCCAGAGCACGTTCAGCTGTTGGTCGACCTGGTCGAGAAATTCGGGCATCTCGGACGCGGTGTAGCCGTCACCGAGCACCACCAGGTTCCAACGATTCGACGGGTCGCCGGTCACCTGGATCGGAACGACCATCGCGTCGTCGGCCGCGGCGCTCACCGGAGCGCCGGCCGCCTGTCTTTCGGCACCCGTCGCGGCGGGCGCGGCGGCCATCGCGCCGAACGCTACAGCCACCGCAACAAGTGGAACCAATATACGTTTCACAAGGAAGCTCCTTGACCTGGGTCCTGGTCCAACGGGCCTTCATACGACTGCTTGCCATGAGGAAGTGTCAATCCTCTGGCTGTGCAGAGATCTTGGTTGTGCGCTTAGGGGGCCCTGACCCCGGGTTTTGGACACCGGAGAGACTTGGATCTTGGTGGTCCAGGAGAACGGAGCCCCTGTGGGGATGAAGCACTACCCCGCCGAGTTCAAGGCGGACGCGGTCGCGCTGTACCGGTCGCGTCCGGGAGCGACGATCAAGTCGGTCGCCACCGACCTCGGGGGGAACACCGAGACGCTGCGGAACTGGATCAGGGCCGCTGACGGACGTCGGTCCGGTGCTCACTCCACGCCCGCGGCGGCGCCGCGGCCTGACGGTGACGCGGTTCAGGCGGAGCTGGCGGCCGCGCGGAAGAGGATCCGCGAGCTGGAGGAGGAGCGGGACATCCTTCGCAAGGCGGCCCGGTATTTCGCAGGGGCGACGCGCTGGTGAACCGCTGCCAGTTCGTTGAGGATCACCAGCGCCGTTTCGGCGTCAAGCGACTCTGCGCCATCTTGGGCATCGCCCGCTCGAGTTTCTATTACTGGCGCCGCACCGCAGCACCAACGGACCAGATCATCTGAGACAGGGACCAGATCGTCTGAGGCGGGACACCAGTTAACGCTGGGGGGTGGTTAGTTCGATGAGCCCGGCCTCGTGGTTCTCGATGCACCGCCGCCGACAACCGCCCACGCCGTGATGGCCGAGCTGGAGCAGTGGGGGGCCACCTCCGGTATCACCCCCGTGAGCAGTGAACCGGGAGTACCAGGGGTGCGGGCGCGGGTGTACGCCGACATCAGCCGCCCCGGCACCATGATGTGAACCACACCGACACCACGCCGCTCAGGAACCGGGAACGGGCAGTTCAGGCGGTGCGTGGCGGGGGCGGCCTAGAGGCGTTCGCAGAGGGCGCGCACGAGGCGGGCCCTGTTCTGGACGCAGGCCAGGGTGCCCTTGTGGGTTGTGTTCAGGCGTCGTTGTACTTCGGCGAGGATGATCTCGGCTAGGGTGCGGGGGCCGGTGTCGCCGTCCAGGAGATCGGTGTGGCAGCGGACACCGATGGCGACAGCACGGGCGTGGCCGGTGAGCTGCAGGGCGATCTGTTCGTAGTCCTGCAGTGTGAGGGTGGCGGGGTCGGTCCATGACAGGACAGAGGCGACCAGACGCTGGTAGGGGGCGCGGTCCAGCCGCTCCGAAAAACCCGGGCGGGTCGTACAGAACGGTCGACCACACCTATGAGTCCGCCGGCACCACCTTCCCCGACCGGCGGACGCTGCCCTGCGCCATCTGTGACCACCCACCCACGGATGGCCCCGGGACCATCGCAGAAAGCCGGGCCAAGGACGTCTCCTTCGTACTCGACCAGCTGACCGGCCGCCGTCCGGCGTGGCGCTACGACGCGGGGCGGATCGGCATGGCCGGGCATTCCATCGGCGGCGCTGCCAGCGCCGCGACGATGGCTGCCGACCGCCGCGTACGGGCCGGGGTAAATCTGGACGGCACCTTCGTCGCTCCGGTTCCCGTCACCGGCCTCGGCAGCCGCTCCTACCTGATGTTCGGCAAGCAGACCAGTGACCAGGACCGGACCTGGAAGGAGGCCTGGGCGCACCTGAACGGCTGGAAACGCTGGCTGTTCGTCGCCGGCTCCAGCCACGGCACCTTCACCGACATGCCTCTCCTCGCCGCGCTGGTGGGCGTCCCCTATCCGGGCGAGCTCACCCCGGGGCGTTCGGAGCAGATCACCCGGACCTATATCGCCGCCTTCTTCGACTGGCAGCTGAAGGGCATAGAGCAGCCCCTGCTCGACGGGCCGTCACCGGCGAACCCGGAGGGCACCGTCCGGCGCCCCTGACGGCCCGGCGCGGACCGGCTGGCGGCCGCCCCCGGGTTCGACCGCGGGCCGATCCGCAAGAGAGACACCGTCGACCGCGCGGACTACAAGTTGAAGCAGTTCAGCGCCGTGGCCGCCCACTCCGACAAGCGCCCCACGCTTACGTCGGCACCACGACCGCAACCGGCAACTCGGTGGCCGGGGCGTTCACCACGCGATGCGACGTCGACGGATCGGTGGTGTCGCGGGGCCCGCCGGGCGGCTACACCATGCGCCAGGACAAGGACTCGACCGGAACCGCGCCGGTCAGGCGGGACCTTTCAGGGCGTGAGACCGGCGTCGCGCGCCAGGAGGGCGGCCTGGACGCGATTGGTGACCTCCAGCGCGGCGAGGATGCGGCTGACGTGGGCCTTGACGGTGCTTTCCCGCATGCCGAGCGTCCGGGCGATGTCGGCGTTGGTGGCGCCTTCGGCGAGCAGGCCGAACACGTCCCGTTCGCGCGCCGTGAGCCGGCTGACGAGTGTTCGGGCCGTGGCGGTGCGGGGGCGGGCGGTGCGGTGGTGGCGGTCGATGAGGGCACGTGCGGCATGCGGGTGGAGCATCGCAGACCCTGCGGCGACCAGATGCACCGCGCGCACTATCTCGGCGGGGTCGGCGTCCTTGAGGAGGAAACCGTCGGCTCCTGCGGTCAGCGCGTCGTGGACGTACTCGTCGAGGTCGAAGGTGGTCAGTACTATCACCTTCGGCGGCCGCGGCAGGGCCCGCAGGCGTGCGGTGGTGGTGATGCCGTCCATGCGGGGCATGCGGATGTCGACCAGGGCGACGTCGATGCGGTGGGCGAGGGCCTGCGCGATGGCCCGCGGTCCGTCGGCGACCCGGTCAATCACGGTGATCGAGTCGTCCCCGTCGAGGACGTCGGCCAGTCCCAGACGCACGAGGGCGTCGTCGTCGACGATCAGGGTGCGGATCACGCGCGGGAACCGTTCCGTACGGGGCTCGGGTGGGGGATGCGGGCGGCGACCCGCCAGTCGCCGGCTCCGACGGGGCCCGCGTGCAGGTGGCCGTCGAGCGCTTCGACGCGCTCGGCCAGCCCGACGAGGCCGTATCCGGACGGCACCGTCCGGGCCGGGTGTGTGCCCAGGGCGTTGGTGACCTCGACGAGAGTGGCGGGAGGACCGTGGCGAACGCGAACCTTCACCGGCGAGTCGGGTGCGTGTTTGCGGGCGTTGGTCAGCGCCTCCTGGACCAGGCGCAAGACGGCGAGCCGGTGCGCGGCGGGGACTTGTTCGGCCTGGCCGTCGAAGACCGCCTCCACCCTCTGCCCGGCGGCGCGTGCCTGCTCGACAATTTCCGCGACATTGCGAAGGGTGGAGGCACCGCTGGTCGTGGCCGCCTCGACCGCCGGCGCATCGTCCGAGGAAATGGGGGAACGCAGCACACCCAGGACGTCGCGCAGGTCGATGAGTGCCTCGGTGGAGGCCGTGCGCAGCAGGGCAAGCCGTGCCGCGAGCGGCGGGGGCAGTGCTTCCTTGCCCGCGCTCAGGGCACCGGTGTGCAGCGCGATGAGACTGAGCCGGTGGCCCAGCACGTCGTGCATCTCCGCGGCGATCGCGGAACGCTCGGCCAGTCTGACGGCTCGCTCACGCAACCTCCCCTCAGCACCCAGGAGTTCGGCCTGCCGGACCCGCCTGCCCGGCAGGCGGTGGTTGCCCGCCCACACGCCGAGCACCACCCCGACGGCCAGCAACAGGACCGGACCGCAGGAACGCGTGGCCCACAGCTTCGGCACCTGGCGTACGAGCACGTTCAGCGGGAACAGCGCCTCGTCGGAGCAGGGGGATCCCACGCTCGGGCGGTCGTATCGTCCGTGCGCCGCGGCCCGTACCGGCGCCTTGCCGGCAGGCCGGCTCTGTCGGCGGTCGGTGGTCGACCGGGACCGCGGCTCGGCCCGGTCGCGCGGGCCCGGGTCCGACTCGAAGCCGGTGCGGTCGTACGGGTCCGACGGGTGGCCGGGCAGGTGCGGCGCCGCGGTTCGGCTGCCGAGCAGGACGACGTCCGACAGTGGCCGTTCGATCGGTTCGTCGACGCTCCGGCCGTGTTCGCCCACGCGTGGCAGAAGGACGGTGGCCGTCGACGCCCCAGCCGTGTCCTCGACGCCGAGCCGGCGCTCCGGGAGTACCGGTGCGCCGTTGGCCACGTCCGGTATGCGGGCGGTGTCGTGCCGGGACCGTGGGCGGTCCCGGACCTCGGCCACACTCGCGCCGGCGGTGTCGAGGTAGCCGAGAGCACGGTCGAGGCCGGGTGTGACGACGCGACCGGGGGTCGCACCGGCCGGTGCGACGGGCGACCGGGCGGGGACGAGGGCGCCGGTGAGCAGGCCGACCACGACTCGAAACGGTCGGGCGTCGGAACGGGTGGTAGGGGGCACGTCTTCCTCTCGGACGGGCAGCAGTGACGTCCTCCACAGTCGTCCGTGCACCGCCCACCCGCATCGTTCGGGGAGGACCCCCGCGCCCCAACTTTCCTCGGGGTGCTCACCTGGACTCGACTCAGGGCGACGGACGACGGACGACGGCCGGGCGTGTCCGCCGCGCGGAGCAAGCAGCGGACGAGACGGGTGACGCACGCGCGGCCAAGGGGATGGAAGACACGTGCTGGTCGGTCCTGCGGTAAGGGCGGCATGGGTGAACACCAGAACAACCAGGTGGGCCTCGTAACCGCGCCCTGATGCCCGTGGTGGCTCCTGTAGATGATGCGACGGGTCTCGGCCAGGTACGGATCCACAGCCCACACGGCCGGACCGGAACCCAAGATTCTCATGAGTCTTCCTGGGGTTCGCCGACCTGTTCGCCGGCGGTCAGGTCCCGTGCGCGAACGATGTCCCTCGGATCAGGTCATACACCGTTTCCCGCTCCGGCCCGGTGGGGGTGCGCGACCGGGTCGGTTGCCGGCTCCGACGGTCGACGCAGCAGCAATACCTTGGCCGGGGGGAGGTTCCCCCAGACCGTCCGGCAGGCCGTGGCGTACCGGCGCTGTCGGCGGGCCAGGACTTCCTCGACGGCCCGGTGGCGGCTCGCGTCGGCCCGCCCGCCCAGCAGGCTGCGCGCGCGGCGCGTGCCGAGGTAGGTGAAGTAGGTGAGCGCGCCGCCGGGGTGAAGCAGATCGAGGTAGCGGTCCATGATCGCCTCGACCTGCTCGGGGTGGAAGTTGGTGAACGGCAGACCGGAGACGATCACGTCGTAGCGGCGTCGGGTGTCGAGTTGCTCGACGAGTGTGTGGTGGACCCGGACGCGCTCCCGGTCGGCGGCCAGGTCCGGGTGGGTGCTTATGAGATGGCGCAGACGCTCGACGAAGCGCTCGTTGGACTCGACGATGTCCAGCCGGCTGTCACGGGAGAGCAGGGGGATCACGGCACGGGTCACGGAGCCGGTGCCCGCGCCTGCTTCCAGAACGTTCAGGGGCCGCGCCGTCGGTGCGCGCAGGGGGTCGGTGAGCCGACGGGCGAGGGTCCTGCCGCTGGGGGCGACGGCGCCGGTGGTGCGGAAGTCCCGTACCGCTTCGGTGAAGAACGTCCATCCTTCGGCGTTTCGCCGAGTGAGGGCACGGGGTGAGGTAGTCCAGTCGTCCATGGCATTGACGCTAAGGAGATCGCCGCCCCGGCGAAGCCGCCGTTGTGCGGCGGCCGGTGCCGACGAAAGTAGGGGGTCGTCGTGCCCGTTCGGCGGAAGCGACGGTCGGCTGCACGGTTGAGGTTTTCCACCGTGCCCTTGAGGTGGGGGCTGTAGGGCGGCAGGTCCACGACGGTCGTCCCCAGGATGCCGAACGCAGCGCGACGGTTCTGGAACCACTCCGCGAACAGCGGATTCGCAACCGCCGCGGGCGGCTGGCGCGGAAGGATCAGCCGATACCGGGACCGACAAATTTTCTTGTCTTGACAAATTTTCTCGTCGGTTGGACACTGGAGGAGTACCCGACGCAGCCGTGGTTGATGAGCCGACCACTAACGCAAGCGGCCACCCACCCCTCGGCAAGGAGACCGACGTGTCCAGATCTACCTCGATCGCCCCTGACCACGGCCCGATCACGACCAGCCGTCGCGCGCTGTGGTGGCCGGGCCTCGCGATCGCGACGGGAGGTGCTGTCGCCGCGACGGTGATCGCCGCTGCGGCAGACGCCATCGGCGTGTCGCTCGAGGTCGGCGGCGAGCGAATCCCACTGCTCGGGTTCACGCAGCTCGCCTTCGTGTTTTCGGTGGTGGGCATCGCGCTGGCAGCTTCCTGTCGGAAGTGGTCGCGTCGGCCCGCTGGGACATTCGTCCGTACGACCGTCGCACTGACGGCAGCATCTCTCCTGCCCGACCTGCTGGTCCCCGGCGCTGACGTCGCCACGCGCGTGACGCTGATCCTCACCCATCTCGCGGTCGCGGCCATCGTCATCCCTGGCCTCCAATCCCGCCTGCGATAGCTGCCGCACACGCCTCGAAAGGTGCCGGCGCAGTCGCCTCGGCCACAGCCCGGTTCGCCGTTTCAGCGACCCACCGACAAACTCTCTTGTCTTGCCAGATTTTCTATTCCAACGGAGGTTGGGCTGGTGCTGGACGTTGCTGTGATCGAAGAAGCCGCCGCCGCCGAGGCATCGCTGGACCCGATGAGGTCCCGGATCCTTGCCTCCCTGGCCAAACCCGGATCCGCCGCCATGCTGGCCGCCCGCCTGGGGCTGCCACGACAGAAGGTCAACTACCACCTCAAGGAACTGGAGCGGCACGGGCTGGTCGAGCTCACCGAGGAACGCCGCAAGGGAAACGTCACCGAGCGGGTGTACAGCGCCACCGCCTCCTCCTACGTCATCTCACCGACCGCCCTGGCCGCCGTGAGCCCGGACCCCGCCAGAGCGCCCGACCAACTCTCTGCCCGGTGGCTGCTGGCGCTGGGCGCCCGGTTGGTCCAGGAGGTCGGATCGCTGCTGACCGGTGCCTCCCGGGCCGGGCGGCGGGTGGCCACCTTCGGCATCGACGCCGAGGTCCGCTTCGCCACGGCCGCCGACCGGATGGCTTTCGCCGAAGACCTGACCCAGGCCGTGGCAGCCCTTGTCAGCCGCTACCACGACGAGGCCGCGCCGGAAGGCAGGAACTACCGCATGGTCATCGGCATGCACCAGATACCTGCCGCGCCGACTGCCGGAGGAACAGCAGCAGGCCCGCAACAGCAGACCGGGGAGACACAGGAGACCGACACCGACGCAGGACAGGAGCCCCGAGGATGACGCACCCCTTCGAGATCGAGCTGGAGACGACCCTCCAGGCGAGCCCGGAACAGGTCTGGGAGGCCATCGCGACCGGACCCGGGATCGACTCCTGGTTCATGGGACGCAACGCGGTCGAACCGCGCGAGGGCGGCGTCGCCGCCATGGACACCGGAGGCCACCGAGCCGAGGCGGTAGTAACTGCCTACGAGCCCGGCAAACGCTTCGCGACCCAGACCGCCGAGGACGAAGACGGCCGCTTCATGGCCTTCGAGTACCTGATCGAGGGACGGGACGGCGGCAGCACCGTGCTCCGCGTCGTCCACAGCGGCCTGCTCGGCGACGACTGGCAGGACGAATACGACGCCCTGCGCAGCGGCTGGCCCTTCCACCTGCAGACGCTGGTCGAGTACCTGGCCCACTTCCCCGGACGCACCGCGGAACCCGTGTTCGCGTTCGCGCCGTCCCAGGGCAGGTCGGCGCCCGAGACCCGGGCGGCCATCGCCCAGGCACTGTCGCTCCAGCCCGCGCCGGCCACGGGCGACCGGGTACATGCCGAGCCCGCCGGGCTGCCGCCACTGAACGGTGAGGTGGTCTGGGCAGACGGCGAGCGCATGAAAATCCGCACCGCCGACGCCATCTACACCTTCCATCACGGGCCCAGCACCGCGCTGATGTTCCACCACCTGTTCGGGCCGGACACGGAGGAAGCAGAGGCCGCCTGGCAGCACTGGCTGACCAGCCTCCTCAGCTGACCCCCGAACACCCCACCAAGACCACGCCGCTTCGGACACACCCGAAGCGGCGTAGGCAAGACAACCGAGCACCGCACACTCCCAAGGAAAGCGCCATGCGTACTCTGATCAGCTCCGCGTTCATCTCACTCGACGGCGTCGTGGAGGGCCCGGGCGGCGAGCCCGGCTACCGCAACACCGGATGGACTTTCAAAGAAGTCGACTTCGTCCCCGAGGCGTTCGAGATCAAGGGCCGGGAACAACAGGAGGCCACCGCGGTCCTGATGGGCCGGGTCAGCTACGAGGCATTCAGCCCGGTGTGGCCGGACATGGAGGACTTCGTCGGCTACAAGACGATGCCGAAGTACGTCGTCTCCACCACCCTCACCGACGACAAGCTCGTCACCAACTGGGGCGACACGACCATCCTGCGCTCCCTGGACGAGGTCGCCGCCCTCAAGGAGACCGACGGCGGCCCGATCATCGTCCACGGCAGCGCCTCGCTGAACCACAGCCTCGCTGACGCGGGCCTCGTCGACCGCTACCACCTCCTCGTCTACCCGCTGCTGCTCGGCGCCGGCAAGCGCCTGTTCCCCGCCACCGACAAGGACACCCAGAAGCTCAAGCTCGTCGAGCACGCGGCGTACAGCAACGGCCTGCAGAAGCAGGTCTTCGACGTCGTCCGCTGAGGCGGTCCAGCCATCCAGGCGCCGTCGCCGGGTCTTCCTCGGCGACGGCGCAGGCACGGCGGTCGTGCTACGCGCGAACCCACGCCAGAATCGACGAGGCACAACCCCGTCCGGTTCCACGCGAGAGTGCTCCGAGATTGGGCGAACCCGTCGGTTTCCCGTCGTGGGGAGCGCGCCCTGGAGCTTCTCGGCCCCGTGTGGCCGAACGAGGAAATGTGGTCGGGAACAACGCTCGCTGACGGAGGCGCGGCACTGGCTACCGCGCTGTACATCGTCGCCCGCGAGGAGAACGTCACTCCTGCTGATGTCCACCGCGCCCAGGTCGGTGAACTCATCAACCGGCATGGCGAAGCCGAGGGCGAGATCCTGCTCAGCTGGGAGGCCCGGTTGCGTGCTCTCGGGCATGACCTTGATGCCCCGGGCGACCCGGTCTCCGTCCGGTGGCGGAAGCTGCGCGGGGACAACAGCCCGCCCGGCAGCACCTCTGACGCCGTGCATATCGACCATGGTGCGGAGCACCGGTGGGGTCCTCTCGAGGGACTCCGCAGTGTCCTCGCGCCGGTCTACGAGAACCGGCTGCAGTTCTGACGGCTCTCGGAGCCGCGTCGCTCTGCGCCCCGCTGTCGCCTGGTATCTCGCCCATCCCCACGGTGCCGCACAGGTGTGCGCCGTACCCCGCTACCCGGGCTGTGGTCAGGGGGTGTCGCCCGACCAGTGGAAGCGGTGCGGGTGGCCGGGGCGTGGGTCGTACATCGCCCGGCCGCCGGGGCCGAACTGCCCGAGCTCCGTCATCAGGGCGACGCCGGTGTCGATCTCGTCTTGCGTCCAGCCGGTGATGTCGAGCAGCAGCCCGTCGAGCGGGCCGCCGGTGAGTTCGGCGTAGGTCTGTCCTGGGCGCGGCCCCGGGTCGGGGTCGTCGTGATCGTGGCCGTACACCCTGCCGCGCAGAATCTGCTCGTCGCCGTTCATCCGTTCAGCTTTCCAGCAGGCACCGACAATACGGGCCGGATGACAGCGTCGGACCCGGCCTGGGTGAAGGCCGGGCCCGTCGTGCTCACCGCGCCTTCGGCAGCGCGGCCAGGGTGCGGCGGTCCTCACTGCGGCCGACGACCCGCCACACCGGCCCATCGGCCCCGTCGCGGGTCAGCAGGGGCAGGGTCGTGGTCGCCACGGTGAGCCGGTAGTTCACGCCCCCGACGCGGCGGGCGCGGTCGTGGAAGGCGGCCTCCCTCGTTTCCGGGGCCGCGCGGCGCGGGGCGGGGGCGAAGACGAACAGCAGCGGCGGGAAGGGCCGGTCCAGGGACGGCCCGGCGTAGGTCTCCTGCCAGTGGCTGCGCGGGGCGCGGGCGGCGTTGCCGCGGCCGGACGCAGGTGCGTTGCGGTAGGCGTCGTAGCGCTCCAGCTTGGCGACCAGGCGGGCGTAGGACATCGTTCGGTCGATCTCCACGAACGCGCTGGAGCCGTCGGCCAGGAGCACCACGCCGTCGGACACCAGGGATCCGGCCGGAGTGGGGTGGGCGACTTCCACCTGCCAGTCGGCGTGGTCGGCCGCCTCCGCTTGGTGGAAGGCGACGACGGTGTCGACCAGGGCGAGGCCATGCTCACGCAAGCCCGTCTTGCTGGCCGCGCGCTTCCCCGTGGTCCGGCCGGCCCTCGGCGCGAGTTCGCCGGAGGCGGCGGCTTCGGCGAGGCCCGCCGGGGTGCAGTACCAGTAGCTGTGCTGGGCACGGTGGGTCCGGCCGACCAGAGTCGGGGATTCGTCGCGCAGGTTGCGCAGCGCGCGACGGACGTGGTCGGTGTCCTGCTGGTGGGGCAGCAGCAGCGCCTTGAGCTGGCGGGGTGTGGCCAGGCGCAGCTGAGCGAGGGTGAGCAGGACCTCGCCGCGGATGTCCGCTCCGGCCTTCGTCGCCGTGGCCTTCCGGGGCCGGGACGCTTCTCCAGGTACATCAGTACTGGGAGAAGAGGAGTTGCAACCGGCCGGGACAGGCGAATCAGGGGTCTGATCAGCAACAACCGTCAGACGACGACTGGAAGCTGCGGGGCTGGGAGCGGGGCTCGCTGCAGGGCTCGTTGCGGGGCTCGCCGTCTGCGCGGTGTCCGCCGAGGCCGGCGGCGTGTGCGGGGTGGGGGCGGTGGTCATCGCGTCCTCGGGATTCTCCGGCCGTACGTGGCCGGATCGGTGACAGGTCCGGCCCGCAGGCGCGAGGCGTGCGGGCCGGGGCCACCGTGCGAAGCCACCCCTTGTCCGCAGTCCGACGATCACCACCAACCGCGTCCGCTTCCGCCCGGTTGAGCCCCTTGGCCAGCGGTTTTGTCCGTGATCGACGTCACGGGCGCTGTCTCTCCTTGGCTCCGTCCTCTGTCCACAGGTCCCGGGCTGCACCGTGGGGCGATCGGCCGGGAGCAGCAGGTTCCCGGTGTGCGAACAGCAAGGAGCCGTCATGGAGACGACGTCGTCGAAGGTGCCCCGGCTCGCCCCCGAGCAGATCAGGCGGGCCGCCGACTACGTGGAGCTGGTCTGGCAGGACCAGGGCAGCGAGGAAGAGAAGGCCGCGCTCGCGGAGTTCCACGCGGACGGCCCCGAGCTGGCGCGGCTGATCGGTGAGTTCGGCGCGCTGCTGCTGGCCGACTACATCACCGTCGTGCCCGATGAACACGCCGACCGCGAGTCCGCGTACGCCCTCGGGCAGCTGGCGAACGTGGCGAGCCGGTACCTCAAGCGCTGGTGCTTCGCGGGCGGCGGGGCGCAGACCGCGTGGATCGCAGCTGGGTTCCTGATCGAGTGCATGCAGGAGGTCGACCAGGTTCACCAGTTCCTCACCGACGTCCGCGGCGACGCCGGCACCGGGTACGGGGCGGCTGCGGCCTGAGCCGAGACGGAAGCCGGGACAGCGCCCGGGGGCGGAGAACTCTCCTCCCCGGGCGCCGTCCCGTTCAGGCGGAATGTCGCACGTAGCGAACCCTGTCAAGAAACGATGCAGCGACCCGGCCCGCGACGGTACGCATCCGATGCTGTGCACTCCCGACTCCGATGTCGAGCATCGGATGCCGTGCACTCTCCGAACATCGGGGGCGGCGGCACGCACCGGGTGCGGTGCACTCCGCACGATGCCGTGCACTCCCCGGGCCGATGGTGCGCATCAGGGACCCACGGTGCGGACCATCGGTGCGGCAGTGCGTACCGACGCGGATGGTCCGCGCCACCGGCACGAACGTGCGCGCACCGTCCATTCGATGGTGCGCGGTGCGGTCTGGGTGGTGTGCGATGCCGCCCCCGAGAACGGGCCGAACAGAGCCGGGCTCCTCTATCACACACCCCCTTGGCCGCCACCTTGACCAACCCCCGAATGCGCGTCAGGTCACACGAAGTTGGTGTTCGGGCGGCACCGACGGACGCGCGCCGCGCTCCGGCCGGGCGGCGCACCGCCTCAGTCGGAAATGGCCGGGGAGTGCAGCGCACCACGATGCGCACCGGTGCGGTGGCCGGGAGTGCACGGCATCGTCGGCGTGCGCACCGGTGCGCACGATGTCGTACACCGCCGACACCAAGTGCGCGCAGATGCCGGGATGTCGCGCACTCACCGCTGACGATGCCGGCGCGGGTGCACGGACCGCCACGGGTTCAGCCAGCCACCGGGGTACTGCCGCGAGCGGCGCCGGACCGACGGTGGCTTCGGGGGCCGGAACAGCGCCGCCCGCAGCCGGGACGCGTCGGCGAGCTGCTCCAGGCGCTCCATCTGCTCCGGCGAGATGTACGCCGGGGTCGGTTCGACCATCGGGGCCTCCATGCTTCGGCGGGTCACTCCCCCGCACCCTCACCGAATCCCGCCGCGTCCAGGGCGTGCGCTGCAGCCGCGTCCCGACAGCTGGCCCGCCGACTTCGCCGCCCGTCCCGCAGGACGGAGTTCGCTGGCCGGTTGGCACCCTCAGCGATCGCGGCCCGCTCCCCTGCCCTGGTCGGGCTGCGTTGTGTGCTGCTGCCGACTGACCGGTTCTGCGGCCGGGGCCTGCTTCGCCTGGTCCGCCTGTTCTTCGACCACGCGGCCGCAGCCGTCGGACGCGTGAGTGAGCGCGGCGAGACGGGCAAGGTTCTGCGGCGAGGTCATCCACGTCGCGGGGTCCGTCGTACGGCCCTCCAGATACTCCTGCGGCATCGCTGCCTGCTGGTGGACATGGACGGCAGCGGCCCGCTGCGCCGGAGTTCGAGCGGCATCCCGGTCCGGGCGGTCGACGGCGGGCGGTGCGGCCGACGCGGTCGCGGCCCGAGCTTCCTCCCGTACGGCGGACGGTTCGATGAGGGCGGCGCGGATCGCGTTCTGCAGAGCGAGGCTGGCGACCCGGGCCCGCTCGTACCGGCTCGACTCACGCGGCGGCTTCCCATCGGAGCCGACGACCCACCAGCGATCGGGCCAGGCGAAATCGGCGGTGTAGGTGAGCTGATCCGGGGCTGGGGTCCGCCGGCCCTTCCGGGGCACGGTGAGTTGACGGCCGTAGCGCTCTAGTACTGCAACCGCGTTTGGTGTGACGGAAGCTCATTTCAAGGGCTGTGGCCTCGTCGTTTGTAGTGGCTGACGCGTGCGCGGTGTTGTGCTTGCCTGCGCCAGTGGGACCAGTGCAGGACCCGGGCGAACGGAGGAAGGAGACGTGCTGTGAGGTGGGCGGTCAGGCGGCGGATCTCGGGCAGGCTCAGCGGGACGAGGTGCGCTTCTCCGGATTCTGATCCCCTTTTTTGAGCTCTTCCACGCGGACCGTTGTCAGGTAGGCGTGGGCCGCCATGGCGAGGGTGATGTGTCGGTACCAGGCGTGGTATTTACGGACCTGGTAGTGGTCGAGGCCGCATTCGTTCTTTGCGGTCTGGAAACACTCCTCGATCGTCCACCGGCGGCCGGCCACGGTCAGGAGGGTGTTCAGGGCGGTGCCTTCGGGTGCGAAGCACACGTAGTAGGCGATCTCAGTGGGATCGGTGATGCTGCGGCGGGCCAGGACCCAGTGCTCGACACCTTCCTCACGCCATGGGCGGATCGGCGCCCGGGCCCAGTCGTAGACGCGCTCGCCGTGGGCGCCCCGCCCGCATGAACGGCGCTTCCACGCCTGTCGGGGCAAGCCGGCGACCAGTTCGTCCACGGGATGGTCCATGCGTGAGGAGGTGACGACGGTGTCGGTGCGGCGGGTTGCCAGCACGTGGAACACCCCGCGCTGTTCAAGCCAGTAGCGCAAGCCCTTGACCTGCCCGTACGCCTCATCGGCGGTCAGCCACGCGAACGGCACCCGGGCAGCGAGCGCCCGCTCGATCATCGCCTTGGCGTGGTCGATCTTCGTGGCGAAGGCGACCTCGTCGGGGATTGCTGCGGCGCGGCAGCGCTCACGGTCGTCGGTCCAGGACGCGGGCAGGTACAGCTCACGGTCGATCAGCGTGTGACCGGCATTGGTGGCATAGGCCAGAAATGTGCCGACCTGGCTGTTCTCGACCCGGCCCGCCGTACCGGTGTACTGGCGCTGGACCCCGGCCGAGCGAACGCCCTTCTTCAAAAACCCTGTGTCGTCCACGATCAGAACGGCCTGCCGGTCGCCGAGACGCCCAACAACGAACTCCCGCACGTCGTCCCGGACTTCGTCCGCATCCCAGTCGCACGTATTGAGTAATCGCTGCAAGCGGTCCGGCCGGTCATGCCCCGCCCGCTCCGCGACCGTCCACGCGTTCTTCCGCTCCAGCGACGACACCAGCCCATGCATATAGGCCAACGCCGATTCGCGGGGCTCAGAGCGCTGGAAACGGTGCACGAACCGCTCATGCACCTCCTCCAGCCCCGCCACCCACCGCCACACGTCACCAGCTTCGAGGTCCCCACCCATGACAGGAACAACGACCACGCCGACAACCCGTCACGCCAAACGCAGTTGCAGTACTAGTACGGACTCGGCTCCGGCGTTGGTGCATGCGTTGGCGGCGACGCTGAAGCTCCTCGCACTGCCAGCACAGCCACCCTTTTTGAGGGGAGAGGACTGTTGCGTTCGAGCAGGACGGGCTCGCGCATTTTGTGCGTTGCTCTGGCCCGTCGTGGATGACGACGCGTTTCTCACCGTTGCTCTGCAGGTCGTAGCCGGTAGGCCGCTTGGTCAGTACGTGGGCGTCGTGACGCAGGGGGTGGAAGGGTACGAACTCGTTGGCGACGTGATCGGGGTCATCCGTGTTGAAGTGTTCGTGGCAGCGTTGGGCCCACCAGCGGCGTACGACGTTGAAGTCGGCGAGGTGCCAGACCCAGATGTTTCCGCCGGTGAGCTCGAGGACCTGCTGCCCCAGCCTGCCGGTGGCCTGTTCCTGGTCGATGCTGGTCAGTTCCCAGCGTCCTTCGTTCAGGTCACAGATTCCGTTTTCGCAGCGTTGCTTCGTGAGGGCGTCGTGGGCGATGCACTGCAGTTCCTCGATGGCGCAGGGCCCGATCCGGAGCGAGCCGTGACAGTTGATCACGTGGCGGATGTGCTGGACCTGCTCGGGGCCGGGGCTTTCGACCTCTTCCTCCGTGACGGCCTCGACGAAGGGGACGAAGGTGCCGCTCTCGATGCCGGCGCGCATCCGTACCGCGAGGCGTCGGACGACGTCTTGCAGGTCTGAGGGGAGGTCGGGGTGGTCGACTGCTGGGCAGACCGCGGGGTGAGGGATTCGGCAGTATCTGCTGGAGGCATCGGTGCCCGGATAGGCCACTCCGCGGTCGATGTACCAGCGCATCTTCACGGGAATTAGACAGGCGGGAAACTCGCAGGTCAGAGGGATACGCAAGCCGTCATGCCGTTCGAACCACTCAACCGGGGTTCCGCAGTACTTGCACAGGGATGCGGCAACCCTCCGAAGGACTTTCGTCCGGTTGGAACGGTGAAGGTGTATCGACATAGGGCCCTACTTCCGGCCGGGGCTTGTTGTGCTGCGCCCCGTGTCGGGCGGGGCTTGTTGGTCATTCGGGCGGTGCGGCCGACACGCTGTTCGTCAGCTGCCCAAAGTCCGCTGGTACCGCCTCGGCGAGCGAAGGGCATGTCTCGGGGTCGGGGGTGCTGTCCGTCGCGACGCCGCTCTTCTCGGCTGGTGTGGTGCGCTGGGGCGCTGCAGGGTGGCAGGCGGGGCATTTGGCGAGGAGGGAATGCTCTTGGGTGTAGCTCCTCTGAAGGGATGGGCAGAGCTGGGGCGTTGGCAAACCGGCCGCTGCCGGTGCGGCTAACCCCCGCTTGAGCAGTTGCAGGTCGGAGTGTCGGTCGAACGAAGATCGATTTGAGCGGTCGTCGCTGATGTGCGGCATGGCGGCCGGAAGCACCGGTAGCATCACGCCCCAGTTGTGAACCCGCAGCTCGGTACTGATGGGGGCCATCCCTTCAGAGGTGCTACACCCGGCTCTTTCGGACATGCCACCGATTTGCGATCTGGATCGCGTCGGGAGCTGCGGCGGAGCGGCCGAAGCGGAGGCGCCAGCACGGTCGCGGCAGACCGCCTCGCTGCCGTTCCGTCCGGCGAGCACCGGACGAAGGTATCCGCTTTCCGGACGGCGATCCTTCGGTGTGTCCGTGAATGGTCACAGGAACGTCGTGGATCCAGGACATCCCGTTCTCGGTGTACGACGTAGTGCATGGTGCACGAACAAGCAGTTCACAGACGTCAGCTGCTCCAACTCTTCGAAGGACCGCCCTCATGGCCTCCCTGCGTACTCGTTCCGTTCTGCTCGCCGCCGCCCTCGTCGCTGGAACCGCTTTGCTGACGGCCTGCCAGAGCGACACGGGCGACAAGGCCTCCTCGGCCGCAACGGCCACCGCCTCTTCGACGGAGGCGGCTGCCGAGGCTAAGGACTCGTCGGGTGCGGACAGCAACGCCGACGCGTCGGCCTCCTCCGGCACGAAGGCGCCGGCCGCGGACAGCGACTCCAGCGGTACCGGTAAGGCTGGCTCGGGATCCACCCCCGAGAGCGCCGGCGACGGGGCCAGCCAGGGCAAGGGGGGCAAGGGCGTGAGCGGCACGTGGTTCGGGAAAGTGTCGTACCTGGCGCCCGGCAAGTACACGGTCACCGGCCCGAAGGGTGAGGAGCAGGCATTCTTCACGTCCGATGACACGGAGATCTGGGGTGCGGGTAACACCTGCGGCGACGAGAACGGCCAGTCCGCCACCAAGTGCACCGAGCAGGAGCTGGAAGCTGCCGCGCAGAAGGGCCTCACCGCCGAGGTGAAGATCAGCAACGGCATCGCCACCCGCATCACCGACGACCACTGACCCTTCAGCTAGAGCCGAGACCCCGGACCTGCGGGGCTTCTGCCACCGTCGACGCCTGCCCTACGCGCTCGGCGTCGCGGTGGACCTGACCCTGGATGGGCCGCTCGGAAAGCCCGAACGCGACCAGGGCCGCATGCGGTGGCCTGGATGAATGCCTGCCGCAGATGTCCCTCCGCACTGGTCGAGCGGGAAGCCTGGAGCACTCCGGTTCTCCCTGGTCAGCGGAGCCTGTGCTGCCATCTCCAAACACTGGACGGACGACATGCGGCAGCCCGCGACGACGTGATGATGCTGCTCGCCGTGACCGACGCCGGCGCAATGAGCGAGACGGCGCCTCATGCAGGTGCCGTGTTGGTAGGCGGCCTGTAGGGGGCCCCGCACTCCCGTCGCCGGTTCTATGTTCTCTGGATGTGGCCCTTCTGTAGGGACGGATACCCGCAGCCCGCGGCAGGATTTGGCCTGTCACCACCCGGGGTCCGGCCGTCTTCCCCCACACCTGTGCCTGCGAGCACTGCCAGAAGCTCGGCGGCACCCCCGTGATGTGGTGGGTGGGATTCGAGACGGTCACCTGGACCGGCGAGAGCGAGCCGACCTGGTACGAGACCTTCGAAGGCGAGGCTAAGCTTGCAATTTTAAGGACGCCAAGATCGTTGAGGTTTGGGTTCTGTTGTTCACCGGACATGGGTACGGCCTTCGGGTGACGCTTGGTTCTCGCCAGAGATCCAGCTGCACCAGAAGGCCGTGATGGACAACCCCTGCCCGCGTCGAGGCGTTGTCCGGGTTATCCAGGTTGGGTGCGGCTCCTTTCCGGGGACAGTTGAGCTGGGGTTTTCGCTGATCCGGGTGTGGCGGGGTGATGTCGTCTTTACCGTGCCGGTAGAGGAGGCGGTGCGGTCCCGGGTGGCCGAACTTGAGCAGGAGATCGCCGCGCTGACCGTGCGGCTGGAGGCCGAGCGGAACCGGCTGGAGCGGTTGACCGTGACGCGGGAGACACTGGACGAACTCGCGGCCGAGGGAGTGGCCGTCGGCGCAGTGGCGCCGCTCTCGATAGAGGTCGAGCCGGTGGGCGGGTGGTCGGAGTGCAGACCGTCACCGTCTGGCGGGAGGGGATGACCAGTGCGGATCTCCCGCCGGTCTACCGTGACATCGTGGACGTGGTCGACGATGCGCCGGGGCCGGTGCAGGCGAAGCAGATCGTCCCTCGGATCGGCCTGCCCGCGAAGACGTCGAAGATCGAGGGGACGCGGTCGAAACTGAAACGGCTGGTCGAGCGGGACTGGCTGGACGAGGAGAGGCCGGGACTGTTTACCCCCTCGGCCCCCCGGACGGTGTCCGGGTCGGCGGGATAGGCCAACTTCCGGTGTTCAAGGGGCTCTTCTTCCTACATTCGATGGCGCCAACCGATTCGAAGTGCGGAAAGAAGAGCCCGGATGGAACGCTACGACACAGGCAACGTGCCTGACCCGTTTGCCTGCTCGATGGAAGCGGCCAAGTCGCTGGCAGTACGGTTGTCGGCACCCGAGACCGCGGAGTTGGACCATGCCATGGTGGAACACCTGATCGAGGCCGAGGGCCAGGAGATCCTGCGCCGCTTCTTCCAGGATCACCTCGACCTACGCGCCCGGCATGAGGAACAGAACCCGCCACCGCAGGAGGTCGCTGACGCGGACGGCGTGTTACGCCCCGTACCGTGAAACCGGACACGCACGCCAGCTGACCTGCCTGTTCGGCACGGTGACCGTGACACGGTGCGCCTGGCGGAGCCGGGGCCGGCCGAACGTGCACCCGGCCGACGCGGAGCTGTCGCTGCCGCGCGGCCGGCACAGCCACGGCATTAAACGCCTCGCGGTCCGCGAAGCGATCCGCTCCTCCTTCGACCAGGCCGTCGAAGCGATCGGGGACCGGTGCGGGCCAGTGCTGGGCAAACGCCGCGCGGAGAGCCTGGTCGTGGAAGCCGCCCGCGACATCGACACCTTCTACCACCACAAGATCGCCTCCCCGTGCACGGCCGACATGCCACTGGTCATCCAGGTCGACGGCAAAGGTGTGGTCATGCGGCCCGAAGCACTGCGCGAGGCCACCCGCCGCGCCGCCGAGGCGAAGAAACGGCAGGGCCGCCAGGCCCGGCTCGCGCCGGGCGAGAAACCAAACCGGAAACGGATGGCAACGATCGCCTGCGTCCACGACACCGTTCCCGCCGTGCGTCGCCCGCACGACATCGTCCACCCGCCCGGCGGCCGCACCCACCAGCGCACAGTGCGTCCCGGACCAAAGGCCATCAACCGCTGGCGCACCGCCTCGGTGATCCACAATCCGGACGACGTGATCGCCGAAGCCTTCACCCAGGCAGGCGACCGCGACCCCGGCCATCACCGGCCCTGGATCGTCCTCGTCGACGGCGCCCGCCACCAACTCGACCTCATCAAAGCCGAAGCGGAACGCCGCGAAGTGACCATCCGTACCCTGATCGACTTCGTGCATGTCGCGGAATATGTGTGGTCGGCGGCGCACGCCTTCCATCCTGTCGGCAGCATCGAGGCCGAGACCTTCGCCGCCCAGACACTCACCGGGATCCTGCACGGACACGCCGCCCGCGTCGCCGACGAAATGACCGCCAGGGCCGACACCGAGCACCTCGCCGGCACCAAACACGACAGCGTCACCACCTGCGTGCGCTACCTCACCGGACATCTCGACCAGCTCCGCTACGACACCGCGCTGGAAGCAGGCTGGCCGATCGCGACCGGCTCGGTCGAAGGCGCCTGCCGGCACCTCATCGGTGACCGCCTCGACATCACCGGCGCCCGCTGGGGCCTCGACGGCGCCGAAGCCGTCCTCAAGCTCCGCGCCGTCCACGCCAATGGCGACCTCGACGCCTACCTCGCCTACCACCACACCCGCGAGCACCAGCGCACCTACCCCGACCAGCACCACTACCAACTCATCGCCTGATCAACGACCTTCCCTCGAAAGGAGCCGCACCCATCTGCGTACCTGTCAGTGCGACGCGCGCGGCTGTAGCTGGCATCCGCGTCACCGCGGCTGCGCAGGTCCGGTACTGCTCATCCTCACCCGGGAACACGGCGGCCGCCTCTGGCGGCTCGCCGACGTCTGCGCCGCCTGCGCGGCAGCCACCACACACGCCGCTGTCGTCCCCGACACCGCGCTTCCCGCCTCACCGGAAACTCACACGGCACCGACCAGGAACCGGGCACGCAGTCGGCGGGAGCATCGCGGTCCGTCCGAGCAGGTCCGTGTACGCGAGATGCTCAGCTACCTCGCCGCGGATCTCCCCACGCAGACCACCGCCGCGGCCCGCCTACTGGCCCTGCAGTGCGCCTTGCGCTCCAATGCAGCCGGGTATGTACACATCCCCACCGGGCTGCTCCGCGGCATGCGCCTCGACTTCCACGCCACCGCCCCGCACGAGGAACTGCAGGACGCCCACTGGCTGCACTCCCCCGCCCACCCCTGCACTGGGCGTGCGGGTTTCACCGCACAGCTGCTGGACGCCGCGGTACGCACCCAGGCCCCAGCCCGGCACGATCGGGCCCGCGCCGCCGACTGGGCCCTGCGCACCTGCCCAGCAACGCGGTTCCGCCCTCATGGGCTGCTCCCGCGCCTACTGGCACTCGTGCTCACCGCCCATCTCCCGGTGGGCAGCCCCCAGGCACCCCTACTTGCCGAGGGAGACCTGCTCGCCCGGATATGCGGTCTCACCCCACCAGAGCTCGTCCCCGTACTCGACCTGCTCGCCCACACAGACTTCCTGCTGTCCTGGGCCTACGGCCCCAACCTCGAAGACGTGCAGTGGGAGTTCGCGCTACCGAATCCGCTCCCCTGTAACCAAGGACCAAACAGAAGCGCCCTCGCCGACACTCTTACCTCTGGGACTCTCGGTTCGGAGTGAGCAGCGATGCGAAGGGCCGCGAGAGGTTCCCCCGGTGCGCGGGAGGTGCTGATCAGCTGGTCAGATCGGGTTGACGGGGTTTCAGGTTCGTTCGTTCGGACGCTGCCGGATTGGCGTAGTGCTTCTCCTCGAACTCGATCGGGCTGAGCCAGCCGAGCCGTTCCTGGATGCGCCGGCCGTTATAGAAGCCGTCGATGTACTCGAACAGGGGCGAGGTTCGCCTCGGCCCTCGTGGCGAAGACTCGTCCGCGCACGCCCAGGGCTTCGGACAAGCGCCTGCACAGTACCTGGCTCCGAGCCTCCGAGTCGGCCGCCCTCGTACGCTCTCGCGATGGCCGGCCGCCCGCCGCTTGGCTTTTGGCGGGCGGCCGGCCATGTGCTGGGGCTACGTATCTGACGGAGCCCACCTATCACCCAGCAGTTCGGTAACGGACGTATAGTTCGCGCCATGCCCGACCCCAGTCGCCCCTCCCCGCTGAGCTCACTCATCGGGGTCGATGTCGACGCGACGGCCGAGCGGGTCTATCGGGCGTTGGTCTCCGGCGGACCGGCGCTCGGGCCGGATCTCGCCGGCCTGCTGGGGATCTCGGTCGAGGACATCGAAACGGCGATCGGTGCGTTGCGGCAGGTGGGCCTGGTTGACATGGCCGACGGCGGAGGAATCTCGGCGGTGTCGCCGTCGCTGGCGCTCAAGGGGATGGTCGCGCAGCGCGAGCAACAGGTCAGGGCTGCCCGAACGGCACTCGACGAGCTCGCGGAGGAGTACCGGAGGGCGCGCGAGGTGCAGCTGTCGAACGGCATCGAGATCGTTCGGGGTCGCAGCGAGATCGGCAGCTGGCTCAATGGCCTGTTGCTGTCCGCCAAGGAGCAGTTCCGGATGTTCGCGAAACCACCGTTCGCGGTTTTCGGGATCTCCGAAACTGACACCGAACGCGAGGTCGCCGGCCGTGGTCTGCGTGAGCGGATCATCATCGAACGGACCGTGCTGGATGAGCCCGCCGCGGAGAAGGACCTGGTCGCCTCCCTGGATCGGGGACAGGAGATCCGCATGGTGCAGTCGTTACCGGCGAAGCTGCTGATCGTCGACGATTCGATTGCGATCGTGCAGCTCGACGAGGGTGGGCACGCGCACTCGGAGATCGCGGTGGTGCGCGCCGGGGGGCTGCTGGACTGTCTGGTGTTCAGCTTCGAGAGCCTGTGGCGGTCGGCCATGCAACTGCGGGAGGCCCCCGGCCGTAGGGTCGATCCGAACTTGGCATCGCCGAAGGATCTCGCCGACCCGGCGGACCGGGAGGTCCTGATGCTGTTGCTGGCTGGGTACACCGATGCCGCGGTCGCTGCCCGACTGGGGATCAGCCTGCGGACCATGCAGCGCAGGGTCCGCAGGCTGATGGATCTGGCTGGCACCGAATCCCGGGTGTTGCTTGGCTGGCACGCGCGGGACCGGGGCTGGCTTTGAACGCCTTCGTCCCGTCGAGCCACCGACTGCGGTGACTCGACGGGACGAGGTGGCGCCGGGGCCTAGTTGCCCAGACCTGCCGGGATCCTCAGCATCACCGAGCTGGACCAGGCGGCGTTCGGGCCGCCCTCGCCGTAGACCATTAGCTGGTGGTGATCGTTGATGTCGAAGCTGTAGGTCGGCGTGAATCGATCACCGGCAGAGAGCGGCACCATGCCGGACAGATCCCAGAGCCGTCCCTGCGGGTCCCACATAGCCGACACCGCGACGTCCGGGGAAAGTTCGACAGTTCCGAGGATCCACCCGTCGTCGGTGACTTTCTCGCCGGTCGCGTTGTATCCGTAGTCGGCAAGGCGCTGCATTCCGCCGGCCTTGGTCCACACGAACGCGTCGTCACCGCTGGTCCCCACGACAGTCGCGGAGGCGTTCACATCGTTCGCCTGGGCCGAATACTGTCCCGGAAGCGTGCCGAGATCCTGAATAACACCTGACGTCGCATCCCAGGCGACCGCGTGCGTGACATGGCCATCGGTGCGCGAGGCACCGACGATCATTCCGGCATCGTTGATGGCGCGCGGCTGGGTTACCGTCAGATCCGAGGACAGGTGGGCCAGCTTGCTGAACGTCCCATCCGGCGTCCGCACGAACCCGTCACTGTAGCTGTGGTTCTTACCGTCAGACTCCTTGACGATTGCTTCGGAGAATCCGGCGACCACCCCCTTGTTATTCACGGCGGTCGCGTAGCCGCTGGAATAGGGCCGCCAATCCGGGACGCCGAGCACGGTGAGCGATCCATCCTTGGCCCATTGAGCGGGAAGATAATGCAATGCACTGTCCGTCGCGATACCGACGGCGATCTGGCCGTCATTCAGGTCCAGAGCCGATCCGTACCTGCCCCCGGCGAGATCCAGGTTGGTGAACCTGTCGGCGGCCGTCCAGATGGTCGGCGTCATCCTGGCGTTGTACTGGCGGTCCCCCGCGACTACGCCGCTCTCGTTGAGAGCCGCGCCGACGAATGGCGGGGCCCACGCGACCAGATCGAGTTTGGGGACATCGACAGTGGCGATCGTGACGTCCGCCGCCCCGATGATCGTGCCGTGCTCGTTGGCCACTCGGACCCGGCCGACCATGGGATCCTTGGTCAACTGCCGAGCGCTGACGATCATTGCCCCGTCGACCGGCATCGACTGGCCCGTGGCAACCGTGTACTTCGCGTCGGATTTCGGCGTGATCGTGCCGAGGCCCTTCGAGTACATCTCTTGGTGGTAGTCGAACGTGACGTTGTCTCCGGGCACGGCGACTCCCGCGACCACGATGAAGTACGTACCCGGCTGTGGATCATCGATGACGATGTGCTCGGGCGAGTCCCCGGTCGTGGTGCTCTGGCCTATCGGCCTGCCGTTGAAATACACATAGAAGTCCAGATCGGCAGCGTCTCTGGGCGTCAGCGTCACGTCGAGCCGGGTCGCCTGACGCGGAACATAGAGCATGTTGGACGTGATTTCGCCTTGCGAGACCGTCGAGAACAAATTGCGGACATCGCCGATCTCGCCAGTTGCGACGTGGGCGACCGCGGGGCCAAAGGTGTTCTTCCCCGTCGAGCCGACATTCGTCGGCGAGTTCATCGTCACCTTGTCGACGGTGACGGTCCCCGGATCGAACGACATGCCCTGCAGCGAAACCGTCGCTGTGTACGGGTTCTGTTCGACCGGAGACGTCCTGCGAGACTCGATCACGAACTCCCAGATGCCGGGTTTGGGTCGGTACACCGGTCGTGCGGTGGCGTTGCAGTTCGCCGGGTCGGTGTAGTTGGTGTAGCAGTGGTAACTGGCGTTGGAGTCTGCGGGCATGCCGTCGGGGTCGATGGGCAATGCGCGGACCTGGCTGCCGTCGGCGAGCCCGCCCAGGGTCATCTGCAGTGCTTCGACGCCCTTGGGAACGGGCACCAGCAGCGAGGTGGTTCCGGTTCGGTTGAGCGTGCCGGAACTGGTGACCGAGTAGTCGGGTTTGGCCAGCGGCTTGGTCGCCAGCACGGTGACGGCGACGAACTGGTCGATGCCGCCCGTCGCCGGGTCATCGATGGTCAGGATCGCGCTATGCATGCCGGAGGTCGTCGCGGTCGCGGTGACCGTGATATCGGCCGCCTTTCCGAGCTGCAGGGGCATTGCCGCGCGGGCGCTGAACGTGCCGTCGTTGCCGATCCAACCGATCCGGTGCGCGACGTTCCCGGCGGCACCGCTGGTCCGGGTGACGCTGACCTTGTAGGTCTTCTGCGCACCGGTCACCTGGCCGCCTTCCGTTGGCAGACAACGGTTGTAGATGCCGACGCCGGTGTTCGGAGTCGCGAGCAGGCCGGACAGCGAACTACAAACGGGAGCCGACACAGTGAGCTCATTGGTGTTGGTGCCAGCGCTGAGCTGCTTCCAGGCCGCGACGGTGTCGATGATGCCGGCGCCCTGCGCGACGGTCGGGACGCCGGGGATCGGGTCGGCGGTGCCGGTCAGGGCGGTCTTCAGCGCCGCCGGGCTGACCGTCAGCGAATGGGCCTTGGCGGCCGATAGCAGCAGCGCCGCCGCTCCGGCGACCTGCGGGGCCGCCATGGAGGTGCCGTTGGCCATGCCGTACCCGGCCGGCAGCGAATACCCGGCCTCGGGGACGGCTTCACCGGACAGCCACATCGGGATCGAGGAGATGGCGGCGCCGGGCGCGGACACCTGCGGCGCCAGCGCCCCGTTCTCAGCGGGGCCGCGGGAGGAGAAGCCGAAGATGCCCTGCTTGGTGGCGACCTTCGACCCGTAGCCGGCCCACCAGGTGTCGGAGCTGACGGACGCGGCGACCGAGATGGCCTTGCCCGCCACGGACGGCGAGCTGACGGTGTTGGTGCCGAGGCCGTCGTTGCCGGCGGCGATGATGATCTGGACGCCGTAGTTGTCGATCAGCTTGTCGTAGAGCGCGGCGATCACGTCGGAGCCGTCGTTCAATGCGGGAAGCCCACCGATGGACAGGTTGACGACGTCGACATGGCGATTGGTGACCAGGTCGATCATGCCCTCGGTCAGTGCCGCCTGGGTGCAGCCACCGCCCCAAGTGCAGGCGCGGGCGGACACGATCTGCGCGCCCGGTGCGGCGCCGTGCATCTGGCCGCCGAACATCGACGTGCCGGCGGTGATCCCCGCCACATGGGTGCCGTGCGAGGCGACCGGCAACCCGATAGACACGTAGTTCGCGGTCTTGCCGACGTTGCTGCCGCCGAGCGGGGAGAGATCGACGTTGTCGCGGTACTCGACGACGAACGGGATGCGCTCGTTCTGCGGTGTTGCGGGGTCGTCGCTCCCAAGGTGGCCGACCTGGCGGTCGACCGCGAACGGGGCCATCGGTGTCTCGTCGGTGAGGTCCTGGTTGTTGTTGCCGTCGACCCAGATCCTGTGTGTGGTCGGGTCGTACAGAACCCCGTAGAAGTCCAGGGTGTCGCCGTCCCGGTTGAGGTCGCCCTCGAAGTCGCTCCCGGCCGTCGCACCCTCGTAGAACACGCCGAATTGGAACGTGCCCTGCGGGATCGTCCAGGTCTTGCCCAGGTAGCTGAACGTCGGACCCGTCTTGGTGGTGGACATCCGCACCCAGCTGCCGTCGCGGTCGGTGACCGGATCGGTCTCGGTTACCCAATCGACAATCTTGGGCTTGCCGTCGCTGGTCGTCTGTAGCGCGGGATGCTCGACGTCGACGCCGGTGTCCAGCACGCCGACGACCGTGCCGCGTCCGTCCCAGGCCGGGTTGTCCTTGACGAAGGCCTCGGCGCCGGTCTCGTTGATCGGTAGGTACGGGTTGTCGGCGGGCGTGTTCGTGCCGGGCGCGGTCGGCCCCGCGGCCTTCGTTGCCGCCGTCCTCGCACCCGCGGCGCCCAGATCCGGGCCCGGGATCTTGTACGTCCGGTTCAGGTCGATCGCCGCGACCGACCGAAGGCCGGCCAAGGTGGTCACGCTGTCGGTCGGGACGGTCGCCCGGACGTAGCCGACCTTTCCGGTCACCGACCCGACGGTCCCGCCGGCCTTCTCCACCGCGGCGACGACGTCCTCGGTCGCGCCCTTCCGGGCCAGCATCAACACGGTGACAGACTTCTTCTTCGACGCCTGCGCCTGCTGCAGCAGCCTGGTGTCGGCGTTGCCCAGCTTCTCGGCCGCAGTATCCGACAGCGAATCGTCGGTCAGCGGCTGGAACCCGTCGGTCTTCCCCGCCCTGTAGATCGAATCCGGGTTGTCGCGCCCGGCCCGGTCGTCGAGCCCAGCAACGGGCGACCGACCCGGCCCCTGTGGCCCGTCGGGATCAGCGGGTTCGACCTTGCTCGCGCCAGCACTCTCGGAGCCAGTCGGGCTGGTCGGGTCGGCGGCTGCGGCCGCAGGCGCAATCAGCGCCGCGGCGATCAACACGGCCGACGCCGCGGCAATCACACCTGTTCTTCTTCGTCGCGCCATCGTGCTCCTAACCAAGGAGTGAAACATCACCGTGCGGCCAAGCCCGCAGACACGAGAACACCTGAGCCGCCTGGCCAATCTCGCAGTTGGGTCCGGGCAGGATCAACGGACCGAGCGGGGCGGATGTCCGCCATGGCTGAATGCCGCCACACTCGGCGCAGACCCACCGCTCCCAGTCGGTCGACCAGGCCGGCGAGATCCCTCAGCACCCGCCATCGGTGCGGATTGCTCGCCCAGAACCCAGCAGTTCATCCACGCATTCCGCGCATCCACATGTCTGGTGGAGCGCACCGGCCGCTAGCTTGATCTTTAACCTCGGAGGTCGAACGACTCGTCGTACTTGATCACTCGGACTGGTAACTGCCGTACGTGCAGGCGGCCTTCGGCTGAGCATGTGCTCCGACCAAGGAACACGCATACCCAGCACGAAGGCCGTGGGAATGAGTCTGTTGCATCATGCTGTCCGGCAGGATCCGTTTGCGGAACTGTCACGCTTCCGGGGTGAGTTCTACTCCTGTCTGACCCGGCGTGCGGATGCGTTGTTCGAGCTCGCGGACGCCGTGTTGTGTGCGGATGGTCCGGTCCGGTCGCTGGTGGAGCTGTCGCTGGTGGGCGAGCATCGTCGCGGGCACGGTGGGCTCTACGACGCCCTGGCCGCGGGCCAGGTCGATGTCGGCAGGCTACGGCGGGCCCTGGCCGCGGTGTCTTTACCGCGGGCGGCGGACGGCCGGCTGGTGCTGGCCGCCGACATCACCTGCTGGCTGCGGCCGAGCGCGCACACCTCACCGCAGCGGATCCTGTGCCACACCTACGGACGGGGCAAGGACCAGCACATTCCTGTTCCCGGCTGGCCGTACTCGGTGATCTGCGCGCTGGAGACGGGCCACAGTTCGTGGACCGCCCCGCTGGACGCGCTGCGTCTGGCCCCGGGAGTTGACGCCGCCACCGTCACGGCCGGGCAGGTGCGTGAACTCGTCGAGCGGCTGATGGCGGCCGGACAGTGGAAAGACGGCGATCCGGACGTTCTGATCGTGGTGGACGCCGGATACGACGTGCCCCGCCTCGCCTTCCTGCTGAAGGATCTGCCGGTTCAGGTGCTGGGCCGGATGCGCTCGGACCGCGTCCTGCGCCGCACGGTCCCGCCCCGCGAGCCCGGCACCCGGGGCCGCCCACCCCGCCACGGCGGCGAGTTCGTCTTCGGCGACCCCACCACCTGGAACACACCCGACGCGCAGACGGTGACCGAGACCCGCCTCTACGGCACCGCCACCGCACGGGCCTGGGACCGGCTCCACCCGAGACTGACCCACCGCTCCGCCTGGACTGCCCAGCTGGGCTCCCTGCCGGTGATCGAAGGCACCGTGATCCGCCTGCAGGTCGAGCACCTGCCCAGCGGCGCGACACCGAAGCCGGTGTGGCTGTGGTGGTCGGGCACCGACGCCACCACAGCCGACGTCGACCGTCTGTGGCAGGCGTTCCTGCGGCGCTTCGACATCGAGCACACCTTCCGGCTGTTCAAGCAGACCCTGGGCTGGACCTGCCCGAAGATCCGCACCCCCGAAGCAGCCGACCGGTGGACCTGGCTGATCCTCGCCGTGTTCACCCAACTACGTCTGGCCCGCCCGCTGGCGGCCGACCTGCGACGGCCGTGGGAAAGACCGAGCCCGCCCGACAAGCTCACTCCCGCCCGAGTCCGCCGCGATTTCCGGCACCTCCGCCCGAAGGCGGCCTGAGAGCACCGAAATCCTCCCGCCCCGGCCCAGGACGGCCATCCGGTCGCAAGAACACCTGGCCCACACCACGCTACGACGTGCACACAGTCGGCAAACCGGGCCCCGCAAAACGACGGACGAAGAAGTCAACAACCCCGCGTCCCCGCCGCACAGGTTAAAGATCAAGCTCAACCTTGGTGCCGCCCTACGGCATCAAGATCAGCGCTCCTGTGCCCGACCTCCACCTCGGCGGGACTCCGGTCCTTCCCATCCTGTTGCGGGAGGACACTGACGGCCGCATCCAGGCCACGGACTTCACGAAGGTACTCACGGACGCAACGGCTGCGGCTCAGTCGGACAGCCCCGAGGCCTAGGCACGGCCCCATCGTGCGGGAGCCTTCAGGCCGCCTCGCAGCCCGTGGCCGACGGGTGCGCAGGGCCTTGAGGAGGCCGAAGAACTCCCGCCACCGCTCGCGCGGGCGGATGCGGCAGTACAGCTTGCCGGTGGCCAGATCGAGGGCGGCGAGCATGTGCCGCACGCCGCCGTAGCGGTTGTAGGTTCGTCGAGCAGCTGTCAGGGCTGACTCGGAGGTACAGCCGGTGGACTGAACGCCTGCGCTCGACGCCGGCGGTCGGTCTCGCGCTCCCGGGCCGGGCCGGCGCCCGAATGGCCCGCGTTTTCGGGGTGTCCGCCAGCCGCAGCGCCTTGCTGCGGCTGGTCCACGCATTGACCGACCCACAGACACCACCCCCATAGATGGTTGGTGTCGGTGAGTACGCCACCCGCAAGGGCCGCCGCTACGGCACCATCTGGTGGACGCGGAAACTCGCTGCCCCGTCGATCTGCTGCCCGGCCGGAAGGCGTCGGCGGCCTGACTACCACACCAAGGGTGTCCGTCAAAGCGGGACAAGTTCAGCTCGGCCCCTGCTTGCCATCCGAGGGAGGCCGGGCCGTTGCGTGTACGTGCGCTGTGTCGCGCTCAGCGGTGCGGTGACCGTCGGACAGACAGGACCGCGACGTCGTCGTGCTGGCCGCCCTCTCCGGCGAACGCACGCGCGTCGTCGTAGAGGGCGCGCGGCAGCTCGGTGGGAGAGAGCGACGCGCGCTCGTTGAGGCGTTCGGTGACGGGGTAGAACGCGCCGTCGGCGGCGCGGGTCTCGGTGAGCCCATCGGTGGTCAGCAGCAATGTCGCGCCGGGCGGGAAGGAGAACCAGTCGACGGTCGCGGGTTCGGCTGTGAGTTCGGCGAGACCGAGGGGAACGCCGGAGTCGAGGGCCGGCGTGATGACGGTGGCGTCGTGCAGCAGCTGCGGCGGAATATGCCCGCAGTTGATGACTTGTACCTCGTCGTGCGCGTCGACGTTGACGATGAGCGCTGTGACGAACCGTTCGTCGTCGCCGGTCTGTGCGGCGTAGGAGTTGTGCCGTACGACAGAGGCATCGAGGGCATCGACGAGCGCGGTCAGGGTGGGCTCCCGGTGGGCCGCTTCACGGAAGGCGCCAATGACGGCGAACGCGGCGCCGACCGCGGGCAGGCCCTTGCCCTGGACATCGCCGATCAGAACCCGGGACCCCCACGGAGAGACGACGACGTCGTAGATGTCGCCACCGACGAGCCGGTCCTCCTGCACAGGCTCGTACACGCCGTCGACCAGGACGTCGTCGGTGAGCAGAGGCAGAGGGCGCAGGATGTGGCGCTGCATCGCTGCGGCGGTGGAGCGTAGCCGCAGCGTCTCGTGCTCGCGGTGGATACGACGGTGGCAGGCGTAGACGGAGGCCGCGCCCAGGGCGAGGGTGAGCAGCACCATCAGGATCGTGTTGAGCCACGAACGCCCGTCACCTTGACTTACCAGCACGGTGACGGTGACCACGAGCGTGGTCCACGCAGACACAAACTTCGTCTGGCGTACGGTGCACAGCGCCGACGCCGTCCCGGGCAGGAACACAAGCAGCCCCAGAAGCCATACCGGGGATCCGGACAGGGCACCGAGGGCCATCACCAGGACCGTCACTGACACCACGCCGATCACGACTTCGGCGTTGCGCGGCGGTTCGATGGCCTCGAAGCGACGCGTGAATCTCTTCGGGTGAGTACGGGGCACGGAACCTCCCGGGCAAGTGACGTGCTTCCCGTACGTTAGGCGGGCTCCGCCGCGGGCGAGCCGCGCCCCGCCGGACGATGGCCTTTGCGCGGTGAGCACCACTGCGTGCGGGGCACGGCCCTGGCACTCCCTTGGCCCGGTCGAGCTCGATGCCGCTGGGCGACACCCACCTCTCGGTCGCTCTCACCGGCGACACATCCATCCGCGCCGGGGACCCCGGCTATGGACGCCATCTCGACCGGGCCGGCGACGGGGGGCGGTTGTGAATGGACGTGCTGCGGCAGTGAGCGGTCTTCCCTGGGTCATGCGGGACTGCCGTCGGGGTGGTGGTTGATCCACGCAAGCAGGGGGCTGCCGATTAATAACTTGCCAGTTACTGTTGCGTGTTGGCCCGTAGGATGCGGGTGTGTCGGAGAGGATCAAGGCGGGGCTGGTGGATGTGTTCGGACTGCTGCTGCCGCATCTGGATGAGCGGCAACAGCGCCTGGTGCTGGGGGCCGCGGCCTGTGTGCTGGGTCATGGCGGGATCCGTGCGGTGGCTGGTGCGGCTGAGATGGCGGAGTCCACGGTCTCGCGTGGGAAGCGGGAGCTGGAACGCGGGGAGGAGCCCGCAGGTCGGGTCCGGGTACCGGGGCCGGAAGTCCTTGCGGGAGGCTGATCCCGGGTTGGTGCCCGCGCTGCTGGCGCTGGTCGAGCCGGACCAGCGGGGTGATCCGGAGTCTCCGCTGCTGTGGACGGTGAAGTCCACCCGGAATCTAGCGGCCGAGCTGACGCGTCAGGGGCACCGGGTCGGTTCGGACACGGTGGCCACGCTGCTGAAGGCGGAGGGGTTCTCCCTGCAGGGCACCTCGCGGACCGCCGAGGGGGCCCGGCATCCGGACCGGGACGCCCAGTTCCACTACATCAACGACCAGGTCAAGGCGTACCTCGCCGACGGACAGCCGGTCATCAGCGTGGATGCCAAGAAGAAGGAGACCCTGGGCAACTACGCGGTCATCGGAATCGGGGCCTTGACCCCGGATTTTGAACACGTCTATGCAGCTCGGGCCAGGGTAGTTGCTGTTGATTGGAAGTCGTTCTCGTAGGCGATCAGAGATCGCTGGCCGAGGCGGGAGTGTCGGCGTCGGGTGTTGTATCGGGTCAGCCAGCGGAAGGCGTCGAGTCGAGCTTCGAGCTCGTTCGACCAGCCTGTGCGGCCCTTGAGCGTCTCTCGCTTGAAGGCGGCGTTGAAGCTTTCTGCGGCGGCGTTGTCCGCGCTGGACCCGACCGCACCCATACTCTGCCTGCCCCCTACTGACCTGCAGACTTCAGCGAAGGCCCGACTCGTGTATTGCGAGCCGTGGTCGGTGTGCATCACCGCCTTTGTCAGGCTCCCGCGGGTCCGTTCGGCGGCGGTCAGGGCGTCGATGACGAGCTCGGTTCGCATGTGATCGGCGATTGCCCATCCGGCCAGACGGCGTGAGCACAGGTCGATGACGGTCGCGAGATAGAGCGGCTTCGCGCCGCTGATCGGCAGGTATGTGATGTCGCCGACGTACTTCGTGTTCACCGCGGTCGCGGTGAAGTCGCGTCCAATCAGATCTGGTGCCTTCGCCTCGGCCGGGTCCGCGACGGTGGTCCGGTGCCGGCGGCGCAGACGGACTTGCTCGATCCCGATGGTCCGCATGATCCTCGCGACGCGTTTGTGATTGACCAACAGGCCGCCCTTGTCGCGGAGCTCGGCCGTGATCCTGGGGGCGCCGTAGGTGCCGTCGGAGTCCTGGTGAACCTTGCGTATCCGGGCCGCGAGCTCGGAATCGGCGGCCTGCCGGGCCGTCCGCGCGGCCGCGGTGCGGCGCCAGTAGTAGAAGCTCGAGCGGGAGACCCCCAGCAACGAGCACGACCGCGTGACGCCGAATCGGCGCTGGTGATCGTCAACGAACTGGCAGCGGTTCACCAGCGCGTCTCCGCAGCGAAATACCGGGCCGCCTTGCAGAGGATGTCGCGTTCCTCTTCCAGCTCACGAATCCTCTTCCGGGCAGCGGTCAGCTCCGCCTGAACGCCGTCACCGCCGGACTGCGCAGCGGTCGGCGGCGCGCAGTGGGAGCCGGAACCGCGCCCGTCTGTGGCCCGGATCCAGTTCCGAAGCGTCTCGGTGTTCACCCCGAGATCAGCGGCGACCGACTTGATCGTCGCTCCCGGCCTCGACCGATACAACGCGACCGCGTCCGCCTTGAACTCGGCGGGGTAGTGATTCATCCCCACGGGGACTCCGTTCTCCTGGACCATCAAGATCCAAGTCTCTCCGGTGTCCAAAATCCGGGGTCAGGGCCCACGCCTCCGCCGCGGCCACCTTCACCAACGTCGCCTTCTACGACGCGAGCAAGAATCCGGGATCCGTCCCAGGCGACAAGTTCTACGCGGGCCTGCCGGCCCCCGACAGGCCCGGCCCGACCATGAGGCCGACCAGCACCGGGCAAGCCGCAGCGTGCTCCTGTGGCACCCACTTTGGATGCCACTTGGTAACCCACTTTGGTGCCCGGCATCAGACAGGGCGGAAAACCCGCTGGTCGCGCCGCAATATCCCGGACAGCACTTGTGCCGGCCATCCGGTTCGCAATCCACGTGCGGCCGTGCATCGCAGCGGACGCTGGCGGGAAGGCGCCATGCCCATTCCCGCCAGGACCCGTCCAGGTCCGTGCGCCACAGACCCCACCACACTCTTCGCAGCACTCGGGAATCATCCCCTCCCGGGTCCGATGAAGAGAGGGATCCATGACCAGAGTTCCCCCGAGACGCAGGGCCGGGCTGTTGTCGGCCGGACTCGCGCTCGTCCTGCTCCCGGCCGGTACAGCGGGGCAGGCCGCCGCGGCCGGACCGGACGGCGGCGGCCAGGCGGCCGCGCACACCAGCGTCGAAGCCGCCGCACGCCCCACGGCCACTGCCCACGCCACCCACACCGTCACGCTTGTCACCGGCGACAAGGTCACCGTCACCGACCTTGGCCAAGGCAGGAAGACAGTCAGCGTGGACCGCCCGAAGGGCGCCACCGGCGCCGTCCGCACCGAGACGACGAACGGCCGCATCACCGTCGTCCCGGACGAGGCGCTGCCCTATCTGAGCGCCGGCACCCTCGACGCGCGGCTCTTCGACGTGACCGAGCTGATACGCCAGGGCTTCGCCGACGGAGACGAAGGCGCGGCGGACGGGCTGCCGTTGATCGTCACCTATGGCAGGAGCGCGCGGACGGCGCCGAGTGTGCCGCAGGGCGCCGAGAAGGTGCGGTCCCTGCCCAGCGTCGGCGGCTCCGCGGTCCGCGCCGGCCAGGAGCGCGCGTTCTGGCGGTCCGTGGCCCCGCAGGCAGCCAAGCCCGCCGCCCACGCGGTGACTTCGGGCGGCGCGGGCTTCGCCGACGGAATCGAGAAGATCTGGCTCGATGGGCGCGTCAAGGGCGACATGGCCGAGTCCAACGCGCAGATCGGCACGCCGCAGGCTTGGGAGTCCGGACTCACCGGCAAGGGCGTGACGGTCGCCGTGCTGGACACCGGCGTCGACGCCGGGCACCCGGATCTCGCGGGACGCGTCTCCCAGTCGAAGAGCTTCATCGAGGGGCAGGAGGTCGCCGACCGCAAGGGACACGGCACCCATGTCACCTCCACTGTCGGCGGTAGCGGCGCCGCGTCGGACGGCAAGGAGAAGGGTGTCGCGCCCGACGCCACCCTCGCCGTCGGCAAGGTCCTCAGCGACCAGGGCTTCGGCAGCGAGTCGCAGATCATCGCCGGGATGGAGTGGGCCGCGCGGGACGTGCACGCCAAGGTCGTCTCGATGAGCCTCGGCTCATCGGAGGGCAGCGACGGCACCGACCCGATGGCGCAGGCCGTGAACACGCTCTCCAAGGAGACCGGCGCCCTCTTCGTCATCGCCGCCGGAAACTCCGGCGCCCCCGGCACGATCGGCTCGCCCGGCGCCGCCGACTCCGCGCTCACCGTCGGCGCCGTCGACTCCGCCGACCGGGCCGCGTCCTTCACCAGCCAGGGCCCCCGCACCGGCGACAACGCCCTCAAGCCCGACGTGTCCGCGCCCGGCGTGAGCATCCTCGCCGCCCGCTCCCAGCTGATCAGCGGCAGCGGCTACTACACCTCGCTGAGCGGTACGTCGATGGCGACGCCGCATGTCGCGGGCGTCGCCACGCTGCTCGCCCAGAAGCACCCCGACTGGACCGGCGCGCAGCTCAAGGACGCGCTGATGTCGACCTCGAAGCAGCTCGGCGCGTCCGCGTACGCACTGGGCGCGGGCCGGGTCTCCGTGCCCGCCGCGATCAACGCGCAGATCACCGCGACCGGCAGCGCCGACCTGGGCTTCTACAGCTGGCCCTACGCGGACAACAAGCCGGTGACCAAGACGCTCACCTACTCCAACTCCTCGGACCAGCCGGTCGAGCTGAGCCTGGCCGCGCAGGGCGCTCCCGACGGCGTCGTCTCGCTCGCCGACATGTCGCTGACCGTGCCCGCGCACGGCACCGCGTCCACCACGGTGACCGGTGACGGCGCGAAGGCCGCCGTCGGCAACACCAGCGGACAGATCGTGGCGAGCGCCGACGGTGCCCCCGTCGCGCACACCGCCTTCGGCCTGGTGAAGGAGAACGAGCGGTACACGCTCACCGTCCACCTCAAGGACCGCGACGGCGCCGCGACCGCCGCACACCTCGTGCTGCAGCAACTCGCCAAGGGCAGCGACCCGTTCCCGGCGTATGTCGGCGACTCCGGCACCCTGGAGCTGCGGCTGAACCCGGGCACGTACAGCCTGACGTCCTTCCTCGACGTGCGCGGCAGCCACGGCGCCGACTCGCTCGGCCTCGGCTTCCTCGCCGCCCCCGAGGTCACCCTCGACCAGGACCGCGAGGTCACGCTGGACGGGCGGCAGTTGAAGGAGATCAGCGCCAAGGTTGACCGGCGTACCGAGACCCGGCAGCTGCTCATGGAGTACAGCCGCAAGGCGAACGGCGCCGACCTGTTCGGCGCGGTACAGGTGCCCCTGACCTACGACAGCGTCTTCGCCGCTCCCACCGACAAGGTCACCGACGGCACCTTCGAGTACCGCACGGTCTGGCGGCTCGGCAAGCCGCACCTGGAGGTCGAGGCGGGTGGCAGGCCGCTGGACGGTGCCACCGTCCAGTCCGGTAGCGCCCTCACCGACGGCCGCAGCACCGTGCCCGTCGTCGACGCGGGCAGCGGGGCGCCGGCCGACTACACGGGCAAGGACGTGCGCGGCAAGGCCGTCGTCGTCCGCGCGACCGGAGCGATCTCGCCGGTCGAGCTGGCTCAGGCGGCCCAGGACGCGGGCGCCAAGGCCCTGTTCGTCACCGACGACAAGCCGGGCCGGCTGATGGCCTGGTTCGGCAACGCCGACCGCACCGACCGGTCGCTCCTTATCGCCACGGTCAACGCCGCAGACGGCGCCCGGCTGCTGGCCGCGGCCAAGTCCGGCGAGCGCGTCAAACTCACGAGCACCCGCAACACGCCCTACGTCTACGACCTGTCCGACGGCCACCCCGGCGCCATCCCGGGCAACCTGACGTACACCCCGAAGCAGAGCGAACTCGCCCGGCTGGACGACAAGTTCCACGCGGTGAAGCCCGCCCAGGGCGGTGAGTTCCGCTTCTCCATCACCGACACCTTCCGTTACGGCGTCGGCTTCCTGGAGCGCATCGACTACCCGGCCGAGCGCACCGCCTACGTCTCCACCGGCCCCGGCCAGAAGTGGCACGAGTCCGTGATCACCGTGCCCCGTGCCATCGAGGAGCGCAGCGGCCTGGTCACCTACCGGGGCGGCACGCGCAGTGAAGTCGACTGGTTCAAGCCGGTCTGGCACCCCTGGCTCGGCACCGGGCTCGCCTGGGGCCAGCAGCGGGCCGGGAACGACCTCCAGTTCAACACCCCCGGCTGGGGCGACTCCGGACCCGACCACACCGGTTTCGGCGACGTGTGGAACGACAAGTCCATCCAGCAGACCACCGAGGTCTACGTCGACGGGGTGCGCGTCGACCGGCGCACCGGCTCGGCAGGGTACGCGCGGAAGGCCGATCCGGCCGAGCGCACCTACAAGGTCGTCACCGACACCGCGCTCGACCCCGAGCACTGGAAGCTGTCTACGAAGGGCCACTCCGAGTGGACTTTCAAGTCCGCCGAGACGCCCGCCGACAGGTGGACGGTCCTGCCGCTGCTCAACCTCGGCTTCGACGTCGACACCGACCTCGCGGGCGACGTCCGCGCCGGGCAGCGCCTGCCCGTCGGGATCTACTCCGAGTACGTCAAGGGCGCGCCGGACACCGGGACCATCGGCGACGGCACCCTCCAGGTGTCGTACGACGACGGCCGGACCTGGACGTCCGTCGGCCTGGACCGCGACGGGAACAAGGCCGCCTGGCGCGGCACCCTGAAGGTGCCCGCGGACGCGCAGTTCATCTCGCTGCGCGCATCCGCCCGCGACGACCGGGGCGGCCAGGTCACCCAGGAGATCATCCGGGCGGTCGGCGTGAAGTGACGCGCTCCGGCCGCAGGGGCCATGGTGTGAGCCGTACACGGCGCAACCCCGAATGACAGGACGGCGCCGTCTCCCGTGGGACCCGGGAGACGGCGCCGCTCGTCGACTCAGCCGTCGGTTCGACGATGCCGCGGACGACACCCAGCTCCACCAGGTCCTGCGGACACAGCCCGAGCTCGTCCGCGGTTTGCCGGACTTGGTCGGCCGGGCGTTTGAGGATCGCGGCGGCCAGTTCGGGCGCGATGATGGAGGAATAACTGTCTGGCGTGACCCCTGAAGGGAATTGCTGGGGATGCCGGACACCAGGCCGGTGCTGCCGCTGGTGTGAAGCACGCAGCCGACTCCGCTGTGTGTCGCTACAACACGCCGGTCAGGGCGCTGTTCTCCCACTGGTCGGCGATCTCCATGTACCCGGCGAGGACCTTGGAGTGCGGAGCCCAGCCACCCTGCTTGGCGATGACGATCCGGACGTGGCCCTTGACGCGGGAGGAGGTGGCCAGTCCGCGGCGAGGGCTGTGGCCGGTGAAGCAAATCTCGATTCCGGCGCGCTCGCCGGCGCGAGTGATGACGTCGCCCACGGATTCCAGCTGCAGTCCGCCCTGCATGACGGTGTGCCAACGTAAGTGCAGCCGCCGGAATGCAGGGCTGTTGGGCTCGTTGGCGAGGCCGGCGGCCTCCTTCCAGGCATTCCAGGCGCGCACCGGGCAGATGGCAGGGTGGGGTGGGAGCTATAGGGCACGGGCACGATGCGGGGCCGGATCTTGGAGACGCGCATGTCGGGCGTGCAGGGCCCAGGGCGAGGATCTGGACCACCTGCTACCCGACGCCGCCCGACGATGGGCCGAGATGCACGACGTGAACCTTGACGAGGCCCAAGGGCGCATCGCCACTCCCTTGCGCTGGGTCGCCGATGCGGTGGCCCGCCGCAAGGGGCTGGACAACGACACCGTCCGGCGTCTGATCGCCCGCTTCTTCTTCAACCACCCGCGAAGCGGTCCAGGCGCGGCTCGTGGAGGCAATCGAGCGCACCTCGCCCACCGTACTGATCGCTCACTCCCTGGGAACCGTCGTGGCGTACGACAGCCCTGTGGCGGCACGATGTGAAAGTGGACGCCCTGATCACCGTCGGGTCCCCGCTCGCCAGGCCCGACGTGATCGTCAAGAGGCGGCAGCGCCGCCTGTCCGGCGTGGACGAAATGGTGCCCTCCCTGTCCGCGAAGGGCCTCACCCACGGGGAGATTTCCGCGCACCTGGCCGAGGTCTACCGGGCGGAGGTGTCCAACAGACCATCTCCACGATCACTGACAGTCATAGTGGTACACGGGTCCCCGGTGGTCGTGACCCGATCACTGACTGACGTCCTGCTGGACTGTCCTTGCCTTGATCTGTCCGACCGCTGGGGCCCGGTTCCCGAGGCTCCGGCCGGGCGGAGCATGACCTCGTAGGAGTCTGGCCAGAGGCCCCCTGACTGTCCTGTCTGCCCTTTTCGGCCGGAGCTACCTTCGGCAAGGGAGGCGTCTCCAGCATGACAGGCATACAGGCGGCGGACACCACGGATCAGGCGGTGGTTGGCGGGGTGGACTCCCACGCCGACGCAATCCACGTCGGCGTGGTGAGTGACCGGGCGGGCACCTCGCCGACGCCCAATTCCCGACGAACACGGCCGGATACACTGCCGGGATCGCCTTCCTGCAGGCTTACGGCAAAGTCGCCGCCGCCGGTGTGGAGGGCACGTCCTCCTACGGCTCGGGCTTCACACACACACACATGCCGCACGGCAGGCTGGCCTGACCGTGATCGAGGTCAACCGGCCCGACAAGGCGGAACGCCGCAGGATCGGCAAGTCCGACCGGATCGACGCCTACGTCGCCCGCCCGAGCCGTCGTCTCCGGACGGGCGACGAGCGCTCCGAAGGGCGGGGCCATCGCCGGGATACGCGCTCTGCAAACCGCGGCACGCTCCGCGGTCTAAGGCCCGCACTGCGACGCTCAACCAGATCGCGCACCTGCTGATCACTGCACCCGACGCCATCCGCGCCAGCGGCGGTGGGTGACGAACACCCTGCCGTGTGGGGCAGGCGGGCATCAGCCGGGCGGTACCGGCGTTGCCGCCGGGCGCGACGCACTTGTCATGCCCACCCCCGGCGGGCGGCGATCCAGCCCAGCTGGATTCGGCTTTCGGCCCCCGCCTTGAGCATGAGTTCGCCGATGCGGCGCTGGACGGTACGGCGGGAGACGCCGAGCTGGCCGGCGGCGGCCTGGTCGGTGAGGCCGGCCAGGACGAGGGCGAGGACTCGGGCGTCCATCTCGTCCAGGCCGTCGGGGCGGATCTCGGTGACGCCGCCCACGGTGTTGGGAGAGAGCGGGTAGGCGCGCTCCCAGGCGAGTTCGAAGTTCGCGAGTAAGGACTCCAGCAGCCCGCAGGCGTGTACCAGGATGGAGGCGGGGGAGGTGCGGCGGCCCGGGATCAGCGGCACCATGGCCACATCTCGGTCGGCGATCATAAACTTCACGGGGACCGATTCCGCGACGCTGACCTGCTGGCCGGCCGCCAGGGCGTCCAGCGCCTCGCCGACCACGCCCGGCTGGCCGAGCATGTCGCGCTGCACGATGGTGCGGTAGAGCACGCCGCGGCGCACACCAGCGGTCTCCGCGGTGTTGTGCTCGCGCTGCACAACGGTGGTCTCCGTCACCATCATCGCCCGGATCTCGTGCCGGGCGGACTCCTGAAGTTGTATGAAGCGGTGCCGGACCGCGCAGGGGTCGGTGATGACCTCGACGATGGCGCCGCCAGCGGCCGCGTTGCGGTACTCCTCGGTGAGCGCGAGCAGGGCCTCCTCGGCTGCCCGCAGGTCGTCGCGGCGTTGCCGCAACGTTCCGCCGAGCGCGATGGCCGGGGGCGCGGCGGTGAAGACCGTGGCCACCGACGGCTCTCCGTCCGCACCGGACACCGCGAGGCCGCGCCAGGCCAGTGCGGCGAGCAGCGGCAGTATCTCCGCCGGTGCACGGCCGGTTTCGGCCGCCAGCAGGTCGGCGTTGGCGCCGGCCTGGGCCACCAGGAGGCGATAGACCTCCTCCTCGGCAGGACCAAGCCCGAACAGCGAGAGCACGGGACCTCCTCGTTGTCGATCAAGCGCAGTCCCAGACAGGTTATGGAGGCTGCCGCCCCGTCAGTCACGCGGGGGGCGAGGCAGCGGCGCGCTCCGAGGCGGCCCGCCGCTGCCGAAGTCGATGTTCACGAGAACGGGTTCTGGCTCAATTTCTGGTTGCGCCGTGAGGCGCTGTTGGTTCGAGTGGAGGTGGAAGACCTGCACCAACCTCCTGTCGCAGCAGGCGGGTTGAAGCTGAGGGCAGCCTGATCCGGGTGATGCCGGGGAGGGCGAGAGCGGCCCTGACAACCCTACAGCGCGTCTACGGCCTACTCGCAGTCCTCCACGAGCAGCAGCATGGCGCCCTACCCCCGTGCGCATCGCCTCGCTGTCAGGCACGACAACACCCATCTCTCTTCAAGAGCCAACACCGGTCCGCCACCATACAAGTTCCGTGCAGTCAACGCGCGTTGCACGGGTGCAGTCGCAACAGGCGATGGCCGGGGGCGGGACTGTAAATCGTTCGGTGCAACTCCTGATCAAGGAAGATGCATCGATGACCAGTGACAACGTGACTGAGGCCGAGTCCGTCGAGGCGGCTGAGCCGCAGCCGGCGAAGGGGTTGGACGACCAACTGATCGACGAGTTGGTGGGCCGTGCCCAGGCCGAGGGTCTGCAACTGACCGGTGAGGGCGGGCTGCTGCAACAGCTGACGAAGCGGCTGCTGGAGTCGGCTCTCAAGGGCGAGATCACCGACCACCTCGGCTATGACAAGCACGACCCGGCCGGGAAGAACGGCGGGAACTCCCGCAACGGCACCCGTGGCACGACCGTGCTCACGGACGTCGGCCCGGTGGAGATATCCGTGCCCCGTGACCGTGACGGATCTTTCGAGCCGAAGATCGTCCGCAAGCGGCAGAAGCGCCTGTCCGGCGTGGACGAGATGGTGATCTCGCTGTCCGCGAAGGGCCTGACGACCGGTGAGGTCCAGGCCCACCTGGGTTCGGGGCGTCCGCGGACCCGGCCCGACCGGGTCCGCGCCGACAAAGCCGGCTGTACGCGCGGGGCGGGCCCGCGAGTGACGTTCTGACCCAGTGTCCGGGTTCGGGGGCGCCGCGGCAGTACAGTGCGGAGTTCCGGTCCGACGCGATCGCGTTGTGGCGGGCTTCGGCCGGCAGGCGGACGTTCAAGGACGTCGCGGCTGATCTGAACGTCAACCCGAGACGCTGCGGACCTGGGTGCGTGATGCCGGCGGTCGTCCAGTCGCCGCCGGCGCGTCGCAGGACACCGAGCCTCGATCAAACCCGGAACGGTTCAGTGGTCGCAGTGCTCCCTGGCTGGTTCGGGAGTGCTGGCCGATACCGAGGTCCGGATGGTGCGGGAGCGGTTCGGGGGTTGGGGGCGGATGACGGTGGGCCAGACGCTGGCGAAGGGCGGCGCCCCGCCGAGAGGATGCCGCCCTTGGGTTGCGCCGGTTCCGCTCAGGCGGCGCGGCGGGTCTTGCGGCGGCGTACTGCGACGGCGGTGCCGCCACCAGCGACGATCAGCGCGGCGGCTACACCAGTGATCGCTGCGGTGTTGATGCTGATCGACGCCCCCATCGGCGCGGACAACGCCTTCGTCGTCATCAAATCCGACGAAGACGCCTTATCGGCGCGCTTGACGCAAGTCTGATTCTTCGTCGGCAGTTTGCCGGTAGCCAGGTACCTGTTGACCTCGTCGTCCACGCAGGCGTTGCCGTAGCGGCCGAAGAGGGCGTGCCGGTTGGCGCCCTTGAGGGTGAGCAGCTTGGAGCCGGGCAGTTGCTCGTGCAGGGTCACGCTGCTCTTGTAGGTGGTGCGGGGGTCGCCGGTGGCTGCCACGATCAGTACCGGGGCGTCGCGGCGGACCTGGGTGGGTTCCTCGCGGGGGCGGTCCCAGAAGGCGCAGGGGCCGATGTTGTTGGTCATTGGTCCGAACACCGGGTGCGCGGCCCGGCTGCGTTCGATGTCGCGCCAGTAGACCTCGGGGTCGCGCGGGGCGGCCACGTCCCCGCAGAGAACCGCGGCCTGGACTCCCGACGGTTCGGCCGCGCTGTGCAGTAGGTACCGGAGCGTCGCGGCGAACTCCGGCGAGAGCGGCGTCGGCGCCGTGCCCCGTGCGGCCCTGCTCAGCACGGCCAGCTGCTCGGCGAGGAACGCCCGGGTCGGGTCGGTGTCGTCCCCGATGCTGGAGTAGAGGAGGACCGGCACCTGGGTGTCGTCGATCCGGAAGGTGTCCGAGCCGGTGCCGACGGTCAGCGGGCCGCTGGCGGACGTCTTGAGGACGCGGTCGACGGTGGTGAGCACTTGGGCGCGGGTGCGGCCGAGGCCGTATTCGGCGTCGTGGTCCGCCGCCCACGCGGCCCAGGCGGACAGCGCCTTCTGGCTCGCGCGCTCGGTGCCCTTCGTCAGGCGGGGGCCGTAGTCGGCGGGGGCGACCGCGCCGTCGAGCACGACGCGGTCGTAGCGGCCGGGGAACATCTGGGTGTAAACCGTGCCCAAGTAGGTGCCGTACGAGTAGCCGAGGTAGGAGATCTTCCGCTCGCCGAGCGCGCCGCGGACGACATCCATGTCACGGGCCGTGTTGCGGGTACTGATGTACGGCAGCACTGAGGCGTCGTGGGTGCGGCACTTCTTGGCAAGGCTCTTCTGCAGGGCGACCTGGCGGTCGAAGCCTGCCCGGCTGGTGCCGGCCGAGAACCAGGACGTGCCGACGGGCCAGCCGCAGTCCAGTGGGGTGCTGCGGCCGACGAAGCGTGGGTCGAAGCCGACGATGTCGTAGCGCGCGCCGACGTCCTTCATCGCCTTGCGGACGTCCGGCGGCGACTGGACTGAAGGTCCGCCTGGCCCGCCGTTGTTCAGCAGGATCGATCCGATGCGGTGGTGGGTGTCAGTGGCCTTGAGCCGGGATATCGCAAGGGTGATCGTGCGCCCTGCGGGGTGGGCGTAGTCGAGCGGCACGGTGACATCCGCGCACTGCACACCGGCCTTGTCCAGATCGCGGCCCGTCGTGTCGACGGGGCCCGTGACGCAGCTGCCCCAGCCGAGGTGTTGCCGGTAGTACTGGTCGAGCCCGGCTCCGGTGCCGTTCTTGGCGGGGGCCTCTGAAGCTGAGGCCAGGGCGGGGGAAGTGATGAAGCAGGCGGCGAGGGTGAGGCTCGCGGCGGAGGCGCGCCGCGCGGTGGGGCTGAGGATGGTCACAGGTCTCCTTGGGTTGGTGGGTACGGTCGGTGGCGCGGAACGCGGTGTCCAGGGCGGCGCGGAAGTCGGCTTCGGCTCGGTACCAGGCACCTCGTTGCTGTGGACCTAGAAGTCCGATGAAGATCTTGTTCTGACTGCCTGACTCAACCGCTTCGCCCCTAAATATCGATGGGGCAAACCTGCCTGGGCCGGGCGCGATTTCAAGATTTCCAGTGGGCTTCTAGGGTGTTTCTGACGGCTCTTGAAACATCTGGTGGCTGTCACGGGTGCGCACGCTCAACCATGCGGGGCCACGCCGGACAGATGAGGTGCTCACGGGTCACCTGAGCCGTTCGGTCAGTCCGCCATCATGACCCGGTCGGGTTCCGGGGCAGGTGCGTTCGCACGGTGCTGCGGGTGGCCGCCCTTGGTGGGCCGTGGGCGGACCGGCCACCAGATGCTCCGTCCGAGGAGTGCGGCAAGGGCGGGGACCAGCACCAGCGAGAGGACGAGCGCGGAGAGCAGGATTCCGAGCGCCGTTGCGAAGGCGATCTGCTCGTTGCCCGGGGTCGTGGCGAGGGTGGCGAAGGAGCCGGCAAGGACCAGGCCTGCGGTCGCGATGGCCGGTGTCGTGTGCTGCACCGCGCGGGCCACGGCGGCGCGGGCCGGGCCCGGTCGCTGCATTTCCTCCCGGATCCGGTCGCTGATCAGGATGTTGTAGTCGGTGCCCAGTGCCACGACGAACAGAAACAGCACGAGCGGGAGGGAGAAGTTGACGCCCGGTTTGCCGAGGACGTGCTGGAAGAGCAGGGTGGCGGCGCCGAGGGTGGCGGCGAAGCCGAGCCCGACGCAGAGCATCAGGATCACCGGTGCGAGCAGGCTGCGCAGGAGCAGCAGGAGGATCAGCGCGATCAGTGCGGCCGCGACCGGGAACACGATCTTCAGGTCGTGGTCGACGGCGGTGGAGATGTCGGCGTAGATCGCCGCCGTTCCGCCCACGTGTGCCGTCGTTCCGGCGGGTGTGTGCTGGGCGACCGCTGCCCGCACGGGTCCGGAGGCCAGGTCGCGGGCCTGCTGGCTCTGCGGGTCCGCGGTCGGGTAGAGGTCGATCCGGGCGGCGCGGTGGTCCTTGTTCAGGACGGTCCGTGCGACCTGGCCCACGCCCTTGACCTGGGTGAGAGCACGGGAGAGGCCGTCGAGCCGGCCTGCGGTGAGGGTGCCGCCGTCAGTGGCGGTGACGAAGACGCTCGTCGGGTCCGACACTCCGGCCGGCAGCGCGCGGGATATCTCGGTCGCGGTGGCCGCCGCAGGGGTCTTGGCAGCGGCGTTGCCCTGGCCGTAGTCCATGCGGATCCCGATCAGCCCGGCGGCCAGCGCGGCAAGCAGGGCGACGGAGGCGAACGTGGCCGTCATCGGTCGTCGTGCGACCCGCGCCGCGAAGCGGGCGGCACGGCCCTCGTCGGGCTCGTGGCCAAGGGCCTTGGAGGGCCAGAACATCTTGCGCCCGGCGGCCGCGAGCAGCGCCGGCAGCAGGGTGAGGCTGCCGAGCAGCATCACCAGGACCGCGACGGCGATGGCGGGGCCCAGCGAGCGGAACTGGCCGAAGGTCGCCACGCCCAGTGTGGCGAACCCGGCCACGATGGTCAGCGCCGCCGAGGTGATCGCGGTGCCCACCCGTCCCGAGACCTGCCCGGCCGCCTCGCGGGCGGACTGCTCCGGCCGGGCGCGCAGTTGCTCGCGGAAGCGGAACAGCAGGAACAGCAGGTAGTCGATGCCGATGCCGAGCAGGACCACGCTGATCAGATCAGGGGTGCCCGCGTCGAGCTTGCGCCCGGTGAGTATCGCGGCACCCGCGACGGCTCCCCCCGCCACGCCGATGATCATGGCGACCGCGACCAGCGGCAGCAGGGCCGCCAGCACGCTGCGGAACACCAGCACGTTGATCAGCAGGATGAGCCCCATGAGGAGGGCGCCCCCGACCTTCGCGGCGGTCTCGTGGGAATCGGTGGTGTCGACGGTGTCGGCGAGACTTCCGGTGAAGCCGGTGCGCATCCCCGCCTCGGAGAACTGCGTCCGGGCGGCGTCCCGGAAGGCCCGGTAGACGCCCTGGACCCCCTTGTCCGTACGGTTCCCGATCAGCTCGACGGAGAGCAGTTCGAAACTCCGGTCGGGTGCCACCATCGCCGGGGCGATCCGGGGTGTCTGGGAGCGGTCCGGGACCAGGAATTTCGGTCTGTCGTCCTCCCTGGGCATGATCACCCGGCGCTGCGCCAGCTTCGCCGCCTCGGCCTCGACCCGCTTCTGGTCGGCGGCGCCGAGAGGCTTGCCGTCGGACCGGGCGACCAGCATCGTCACGGTGGTGGCGTCGGGGTTCACCCCGAACTGTTCCTCGGCGATCTCCAGGGCGGCGGCCGAGTCGTAGCTCTTGGGCAGGAAATCCCCGGTCTGGTTCTGGGTGACGCGGCCGATCAGTGTCGGGGCCAGGGCGCTCAGCACGACACCCAGCACCGCCCAGAGGGCGATGACTTTCCACGGGTGTCTGGTGGAGTATCCGGTCAGGGCGCGGATCACGATGTCCTCCGGCGGACGGACTTGCATGCGGACGTCTACCGGGGGCTCCCGGCCGGTATCCAGACCATCACCCCGAGGGGCCGGGAAGCGTCCTGGCAGCGGATGATCCGGGCCGGGGCCCTGGGTCCTGCCCCGGCCCGGGACCAGGACCCAGGTCCTGGTCCCCATCCTGGTCGCGGGCCGCGAGCTGCCGCCGACGGTGCTGCCACCAGTGCTGCCGCTGCAGCTGCTGTGCAACTCTGTACCGGAGGCCGTAAGGCCGGACACAGGGAGAACAGACATGCGCAGGCGCCGGCACATCGGGCCCGGCGATGCCCGGGAGCCGCTGCACATCGACAGCGCCGGGCCGCCGTGGTCCCGCAACGACGCACTCGTGACCGGCGGGGCCTGCGCGATGAACCTGCTCAGCTACGTGTTCTTCGACGACCCCGACGGCCGATACGCCGTGAGCGTGGCCGGGTTCCTCCTCGTCGCGCTGGCAGCCCTGCCGCTGCTCGTCCGGCGCAGCCACCCGGTGGTGGCGCTCGCTGCCGTACTGGCACTCGATACGACAGCCACCCTGACCGCGCCGCTGCCCAGACACTTCGGTGCCGTCCTGCTGGTCGCCCTGTACTCAGTCGCCAGGGCCTGCACCGGCCGGGTGACAGCGGTCGCGGCCGTCGCGACGGTGTCGCTGACGTTGCTGAGCCAGAGCCACGGCCGGATTCCGCCCTGGCAGGACGCCGCTGTCACGCCCCTCTCCGTCCTGATCGTCGTCGGCACCGCCATGGCGGTCAACCGCTGGCAGCGGGAGGTGGCGGCGAACCGCAGACTTCTCGCCGACCGTGCGGTGGCCGACGAACGCCGCCGCATCGCACGGGAGCTGCACGACATCGTGGCCCACCACATCACCACCATGCAGCTGATGGCCGGCGGAGCCCGGGCCAACCTCGCCCGACCGGAGGTGGTCCGGGACGCCCTGGTCACCCTGGAATCCTCCGGGCGGCTCGCCCTGCGCGAGATGCGCCAGCTCCTCGATGTGCTGCGGGCCGGTGACGAACCGGAGTCCGCGCCGTCGCAGCCCCAGCCGGGCGTCGACGACCTCGACCGTCTGGTGGCCGAATCCCGCCTTGCCGGACTGCCGACCGAGTTCAGCGTCCACGGGCCGCAGCGCCCGCTGCCGCCGACCGTCGGCCTCACGGTGTTCAGGATCGCCCAGGAAGCCCTCACCAACGCCCGCAAGTACGCGGGTCCCGCCCGCGCGTCCGTACGGCTGACGTATCGCCAGGATCGGGTCACCGTCGAAGTGCGGGACGACGGTGGGAGCACACCGCCGCAGGAGGGGGCGTCGTCGGTGGGCTCGGGCGGTTACGGCCTGATCGGCATGCGCGAGCGCGTCGCCCTGCACGGCGGTACCCTCGCCGTCGGCCCGCAGGCCGACGGTGGGTTCACAGTGGTGGCCGACCTGCCGCTGACCACGGACGAGGCGGCCGAAGCAGCCGTCCAGCACGAGGGGGCACACCGATGACCGGGACCCGGCCGAACACACCGAGGATCAGAGTGCTGATCGCGGACGACCAGCCGCTGGTCCGGCGCGGCCTGTCGCTGATCCTCTCCCCCGACCCGTCCTTCGAGGTCGTGGGAGAGGCCGAGGACGGCGCGCAGGCTGTCGCCCTCGCCCGCCGGCTGCGCCCCGACGTCGTGGTGATGGACATCCGGATGCCCGTCCTCGACGGTGTCGGCGCGACCGGGGAACTCGCCGCCACCGTGCCCGGCTGCCGGGTCCTGGCCCTCAGCACCTTCGACATGGACGAGTACGTCGTGGGTGCCCTGCGCGCCGGAGCCTGCGGGTTCCTGCCCAAGGACAGCTCGCCGGAGGACCTGAGCGCGGCGATCCGCACCGTCCACGCAGGCGAGGCCGTCGTCGCGCCGCGTCTGCTCACCCGGCTGATCTCCACCTACGTACGGGCCCCTCACGGCGCGTCGCAGCCACTCCCCACCGACCTGGGCGAACTCACACCCCGGGAGGTCGAGGTGTGGCGTCTGATGGCCATCGGTCTCGACAACGCCGAGATCGCCCACGACCTGCACATCAGCGTCTCCACGGTCAAGAACTACATCACCAGCATCTTCGGCAAGCTCGACGTCCGTGACCGCGCCCAGGCGGTCATCGCGGCCTACGAATCGGGGCTGGTCACCGCCCGCGCGGCAACCGGCAACCCGTGCGGCGACAAAAACACCGCATAGCCGGGCCGACCGGTGCGCTCACTGCTTGCACAGGGTGGTGTCGAGGAGGGCCGGGCCATCGGCAGGGCCTCCCGAAACTCCTACGCGGCCGACTTCTCCCGCCGCGAGGGCGGGTAACTCCCCAAGTTCCCATAGCCGGGCCTGCCCCGGGGTGGGGAGGCGTCCAGAGCGTGGACTGCCCCGGACGCGTTCAGCGGCACAGGCAGGCCGGGTCAGGCCACCTGATGTCGCGTCAGCCCGCGACCCCGGGCACGACCAGGCCGGTTTCGTACGCGATCACCACCGCGTGGGTCCGGTTCTGCGCGCCGAGCTTGGTCAGCACGTTCCCGACGTGGGTCTTCACCGTCTCCAGGCTCACCGTGAGCGACTCCGCGATCTCCGGGTTGGACAGGCCGGTGGCCATCAAGCGCAGCACCTCCTCCTCCCGGCCCGTCAGCGCCGCCTGCGGCAGCGCCTCGGCGGAGCCCAGCGGGCGGGCGGTGACCATCTGGCGCAGGGCCGCCGGGAAGAGGATCGCCTCGCCCGCCGCGACCACCCGCACTGCTTCCGCGATCTGCGGGACCGGGAGCCGCTTGAGCACGAAGCCGCTGGCCCCGGCGCTGAGTGCGGCGGTGACATAGCCGTCGTTCTCGAAGGTAGTGATCACCACGACTTTCGGCGGTTCGGCCGACTCCGCGAGGAGCTGCCGGGTGGACTCGATGCCGTTGAGGCGCGGCATCCGCACGTCCATCAGGACCACGTCCGGCCGCAACTGCCGCGCCCGCTCGACGGCCTCGACGCCGTCGGCAGCCTCCCCGACCACTGTGATCCCCGGCTGCATCCCGAGCAGCGTGCGCAGACCGCTGCGGGTCACCTCGTCGTCGTCCGCGATCACGAGGGTGACAGGGGGGCTGCTGGAGGCGCCGGCGGTGCCGAGGGCGGCGCCAGTCGTGACGGCTGCGCTCGCGTCAGGGCTGGTCGTGACCGCTGCGCGTGTCCCGGGGCCTCGCGCGGTCCAGCTCAACGGCCGGACGGCGGCGGTGTCACGCCCACTCCATGCCCAGCTCCCGCAGCGCGTTGTCCGGTCGCGTTTCTTGTTGCATCGTGACCGTTCACCGAGCTGGCAGGTGAAGAGCGGCGGGGCCGCCGGCTCCGCGGGTGACCTTGGTGCGGAGCTTGACCGTGGAGAACGTCGACTCGATCGGGTTCGTGGTCCGCAGGTGGATCCAGTGTTCGGCCGGGAAGTCGTAGAACGCCAGCTGTTCCTCCTCGCATCGCTGCCACCGGTCTGCCACGCGTGCGCTGCTCCGCAGCCATCCCACCAAAGCGGCGGCCGGACGCCAGTAGCCGTTCCGGCAGGGCAAGATGCCGGGCGCATCGTCCCGGTATCTTGCGCTGCTCGGTCGTCCCGGGCATGTCCAGCCCGGAGAAGAAGCAGTACTTCGTGCCGGGTTCGTCGGGGTGCATGAATAGGCCGTCACGGATTCGTCGGCCTGGACCAACAGCGGTGCCTGATCTCCCTCCTAGGGTCGCACTGGAGGCCAGCAGGTGCTCCAGTGCGTCCTCGACGAGGAGACGAAAGCATGCAGACACTTTTGCGTGGCGGCCGTGTCATTGATCCGGGAACAGGGTTCGACGGCATCGCCGACGTCCTCGTGTCCGACGGCGTGGTCAGCGCCGTCGCCGCAGGGCTCGACGCGCCACCGGGATGCGCGGTCGTCGACGTCACGGGTTTGGTCGTCGGTCCGGGGTTCGTCGACCTGCACAGCCACGTGCACTCCATCGCGGGGCAGCGGCTGCAGGCCATGGACGGCGTGACGACGGCCCTCGACCTGGAAGCGGGCCTCATGCCCATCGGACGTGCGTACGCCGAGGCCGCCGCGGACGGACGCCCGCTGCACTACGGCTTCTCCGCCTCGTGGGGTGGTGCCCGGGCCCAGGTGCTCGCCGGCATCCAGCCCGACGCACAGATCGGGAGCGGCCTCGCGGTGCTGGGAAACCGCGCATGGCAGCGCTCCTCCACCGATCGTGAACTCGCCGAGTGGCTGGCCCTGATCGAGGGTGAGCTGAGCGCCGGAGCGCTCGGCATCGGAGTCCTCCTCGGGTACGCGCCCCACAGTGAGCCTGCCGAGTTCCTTGCTGTCGCCCGGCTTGCCGCGAAGGCCGGCGTGCCGACGTACACCCACGTCCGCGAGCTGGTCGAGGTGGATCCCGGAACTCCCGCAGACGGCTCCGAGGAGATCGTCATCGCCGCGGCCGAGACCGGCGCAGCGATGCACCACTGCCACGTCAACAGCACTTCGGGCCACCACATCGACCGGGTACTCGGCGCGTTGGACGGTTCACGGCGGTCGGGATCTCGGGTGACGGTCGAGGCCTACCCGTACGGGGCCGGCAGCACGGCGATCGGAGCGGCCTTCCTCGACGCCGAACACCTGCGGATGAAGGGCCTGTCCCCGTCGAGTGTCGTGATGCTCGAATCGGGGGAGCGCATCGCCGACGAGGGGCGCCTGCGGCAGTTGCGGAACAGCGACCCCGGGGCGCCCTGCATTCTGGAGTTCCTCGACGAGGGCAACCCGCGCGAGCTCGCGATGCTGCACCAGGCGCTGGCCTTCCCGGACGCGATTGTCGCCAGTGACGCGATGCCCGTCTTCTGGCCCGACGGCAGCAACGACAGCACCGAGTGGCCACTGCCGCCCGGGGGAACGACGCACCCGCGCACCGCGGGAACGTTCACCAAGACGCTGCGCGTGATGGTGCGGGAGAGCGGTGCCTGGGACTGGCCGGAGGCGTTCCGGCGGTGTGCCCACCTGCCGGCGCGGGTCCTCGACGAGGTGGCGCCGGGCGCTCGGGCGAAAGGACACCTCGGGGTCGGCGCGGACGCCGACATCGTCGTACTCGACCCCGTGGCGATCACCGATTGCGCGACCTACTTCGGCCCCACGCGGCCGTCTGTGGGCGTGCGGCACTTGTTTGTCGGTGGTGTCCCGGTGGTCAGTGCGGGGGAGTTGCAGGTCGACGCGCTTCCCGGACAGCCGCTGCGAGGTGAGCCGCGATGACGGCGACGCGCGCCGAGGTGGCGGTGGAGGCCCTCGTCGCGGACATCGAGACCCTGGTGCGGTGCGAGTCGCCGTCGTCCGATCACGAAGCCGTCGCCCGCAGCGCAGACGTTGTGGCGGCACTGGGGCGCAGGCTGCTGGACACGGAACCGGATCGCGTGGTGATCGACGGGTGCACGCACCTGAGGTGGCGGTTCGGCGAGGCGCCGCGTGTGCTGCTGCTCGGACACCACGACACGGTGTGGCCCACCGGATCGCTGGAGACACACCCGTATTCCGTCCGGGACGGAGTGCTGCGCGGGCCGGGCTGCTTCGACATGAAGGCGGGTGTCGTGATGGCGCTGCACGCCGCCGCTGCCGCCGGGGACCGGTCGGGTCTTTCGATCCTGGTCACCGGTGACGAGGAGATCGGCTCGCCGTCGTCGCGGCGGCTGATCGAGGAAGAGGCTCGCGGCTGCGACGCGGTGTTCGTGTTGGAGGCGTCGGCAGGCGGCGGAGCGTTGAAGTGCCGCCGCAAAGGCGCCTCCCTGTACCGGATCGAAGTGGACGGCCGGGCCGCGCACGCCGGGCTCGAACCGGAGAAGGGGGTGAACGCCGGGGTGGAGGCGGCGCACCAGATCCTCGCAGTCGCGGCACTGGCCGACGCCGAGCGGGGCACGACCGTCGTGCCGACGGTCCTCTCCGCCGGCACCACGACCAACACGGTTCCCGCAGGCGCCGGCGTGGCGGTCGACGTACGTGTGTGGGACGAGGCGGAGCAGCGGCGGGTCGACCGGGCCGTGCGGGACCTCCGCCCCGTACTCGAGGGCTCGCGGATCCGCATCTCGGGTGGCATCAACCGCCCGCCGCTGCAGGCGGACGCGTCGTCGAGGCTGTTCGACCTCGCTGCAACGATCGCTGCCGAACTCGGCCTCGGAGCTCTTACCGCGGCCGCTGTCGGTGGCGCCTCGGACGGGAACTTCACCGCCGGCCTCGGGATCCCCACCCTCGACGGCCTCGGCGGCGTGGGCGGCGGTGCGCACGCGGACGACGAACACGTCGTCGTAGCCGAACTGCCACGGCGCACCGCCCTGCTCACCGCCCTGATCGACGCCGTGCTGGCGAAGTGAACTCTGTGCGCTACGACGAACGCGGCGGACAACCCTGGTGCGGCACCACGGTGACCCGCCCGGTAAGCCCGGAAAGGAAAGTCCCGTGAGAGATCTTGCGACCTATGAGTCAGGTCTGGTTTCCCCGGCCGTGAGCGCAGCCGCGCTGGCCGCCGCGACCGCTGCTGCCGCCGCCTCACGTGTGGAAATCCGGGACCTGACCGAGGTGTCCGACCTGACCGGTGTCTGCCGGCTCTTCGCATCGATCTGGCAGCCGGGCACCGGTGCCCAACCGGTGACGACAGAGCTGTTGCGGGCGATGGCCGCGGCGGGGAACTATGTCGCGGGCGCGTACGAAGGGGAGGAGCTGCTGGGAGCCTGCCTCGGCTTCTTCGGCAGCCCGGCCACGGCGAGCCTGCACAGCCACATCGCCGGCGTGGCGCCGCGAGGGCTCGGGAGGGGGATCGGATTCGCCCTCAAACTGCACCAGCGCGCCTGGGCGTTGCGCCAGGACGTCTCGCTGGTCACCTGGACGTTCGATCCCCTGGTGCGGCGGAACGCGTATTTCAACCTGGCCAAACTCGGCGCCGGCCCGGCGCGCTACCTGCCCGACTTCTACGGGCCGATGCGCGATGGCATCAACGGCGCCGGTGACACGGATCGGCTGATGGTCCGTTGGGAGCTTTCCGGCCCGGCGGCGTCCGCCGCTTCGCTCGGTGGGGCTGCCCGAGTCGAAGTAGCCGCGCTGCGAGAGCGCGGTGCGGCCTCTGCCCTGTCGGTCGCACCTGACGGGGGACCGCTGACCGCAGTGGCCGACGGGCCGGTCGTGCTGGTCGCCGTGCCGCCCGACATCGAGACGCTCCGGCGCACGGACCCGGATCAGGGCCAGGCGTGGCGCGTCGCGCTGCGGGAGGTGTTGGGAGGCCTGATGGCGGAGGGAGCCAGGGTCATCGGATTCGATCGTGCCGGCTGGTACGTGGTCTCAAGGGAGAAGTCGTCATGAAGCCCAATGGTGTGGAACTTCTGCGTGTCCAGATGCCTTTGGTGGCACCGTTCCGGACGTCGTTCGGTACGCAGAACGTACGGGAACTGCTGCTCATACGAGTCGTGACACCGAACGGCGAGGGGTGGGGCGAGTGCGTCACGATGGAAGAGCCGCTCTACTCCTCGGAGTACGTCGACGGGGCCGAGCACGTGCTGCGGAACTTCCTGGTCCCGGCCCTGATGGAGGGCGAGATCACCGCGAGCCGAGTCGCGCCCCGCCTGGCCAGGTTCAAGGGTCACCGGATGGCGAAGGCCGCACTCGAAATGGCCGTGCTCGACGCTGAACTCCGAGCACACGACCTGTCCTTCGCCACCGCGCTCGGGTCCACCCGGGACTCCGTGCCCTGCGGGGTCTCGGTCGGCATCATGGACTCCGTCCCACAACTCCTGGACGCCGTAGGCGGCTATCTCGACGCCGGCTACATGCGGATCAAGCTGAAGATCGAACCCGGTTGGGACGTCGAGCCGGTGCGAGCGGTGAGGGAGCGCTTCGGCGACGATGTGCTGCTGCAGGTCGACGCCAACACGGCGTACACCCTTTCCGACGTGTCCCAGCTCGCCCGACTGGATCCCTTCGAGCTCCTCCTCATCGAGCAGCCCCTGGACGAGGAGGACCTCCTGGGCCACGCCGAGCTGGCCCGTCGCATCCGCACGCCGATCTGCCTCGACGAGTCGATCGTGTCCGCCCGTTCCGCTGCCGACGCGATCACGCTGGGTGCCTGTCGCATCGTGAACATCAAGCCCGGCCGGGTCGGTGGTTACCTCGAGGCACGGCGGGTGCACGACGTCTGCGCCGCCCACGGGATCCCCGTGTGGTGCGGTGGCATGATCGAGACCGGGCTCGGGCGGGCGGCCAACGTCGCGCTCGCCTCGCTGCCCGGGTTCACCCTGCCCGGCGACACCTCGGCGTCGGACCGGTTCTACCGGACCGACATCACGGAACCGTTCGTCCTGAAGGACGGACACCTGCCCGTGCCCCAGGGGCCGGGCCTCGGCGTCACCCCGATTCCCGACCTGCTGGCGGAGGTCACGACCTCGACGGTGTGGCTCGGTTCGTAGCACGCGACGAACTCGCCGTGAAATCCGGTCGGATCGGACCAGCAGGTTCCGGTGCGGCCGGAGTTACCTTTGGGCGGTGCTGACACCGACGTCTGGCAAGCCACACACAAGCCTGGCGCGCGTTCTCGAGGACCTAGGGGACGTGTTGCTGGAGTCGATAGCCGGCGGCGGGGGCACGCGCCGGCAGCTGAGCGGCGTAGTCATCCACGACCCGCTCGACGAGGCGCAGTTCCCCGCCCAGGCCGTCGTCCTGGGGGTGGGCTTCCACGAACCGGATGACGTGGTCCGCCTCCTGTACGAACTCGGCCGCAAGGGCGCTGCGGCGCTCGTCGTCCGGTCACCCTTCACCGCGACCGTGGAAATCCGGCGGGCCGCCGACGAGTCCGGCGTCGCACTGCTCGGACTCACCCGAGGCGCCTCGTGGGCGCAGGTCGCCGCCATGCTCCGCACCCTGCTCGTCGAGGGAGACGTCGGCGACATCTCACCGCAGACGCTGGGCGGCATGCCGTCGGGCGACCTGTTCGCGCTGGCCAACGCCGTGGCCGCGCTGTTGGACGCGCCGGTCACCATCGAGGACCGCAGCTCACGGGTGCTTGCCTTCTCCGGCCGCCAGGACGAGGCCGACCAGTCCCGAGTGGAGACGATCCTGGGCCGCCAGGTACCGGAACGGTTCACGCTTGGCCTGGCGCGCAACGGCGTCTTCGAGCGTCTCCATCGCGGCCATACACCTGTGTACGTCGATCCGCTCCACGACGAGACGATGACCGTTCCCCGGGTGGCGCTGGCGATGCGGGCCGGCGACGAGATCCTCGGCTCGATCTGGGCGGCGGTGCCCGGGCCCTTGTCCGAAGAGCGGACGCAGGCGCTGATCGACGCCGGCAAGCTCGTCGCGCTCCACATGTTGCGTCTGCGTGCGGGCGCCGATGTCGAGCGCCGCCTGCGCGCCGACCTGGTGAGCACCGCGCTCGAAGGCGGCGCGGGGGCACCGGAGGCGATTGCGCGGCTCGGGCTGGTGGGGCAGCCCGCGATCGTGCTGGCACTGGGTCTGTTCGGTGGTTCGGACGCCGATCCGTCGACGGAGGACGGTCTGCGCCGGGTCGCGGACCGCCAGCGGGTCGCGGACGCGCTGGCCATGCACCTGAGTGCGGTCCAGGCGCGCTCGGCCGTGGCGCTGGTGGGCGACGTGGCCTACGGCATCGTGCCGATGCCGGGAGGCCGGGCGGATTGCCAGGAGCGGTCGATCCGCGTCGCGTCGACCTTCCTGGAGCGCACCGGGCAGCGCGTGGACGCGGCGATCGGCATCGGTCCGCCCGCACTCGACGGCTCCGGACTCAGCCGCTCGCGCGACGGCGCGGACCGGGCGCTGCGGGTGCTGCTCGCCAACGGGGGCGCCCGGCGGGTGGCCACGGCGGAGGACGTCCACGTCGACGCGCTCATGCTGGACCTCGCCGATCTGGCCGCCGCGCGCGGGGACGTGGCGACCGGGCCCGTCGCCCGCCTGCTCGACTACGACGCCCGGCACCAGTCGCAACTCGTCCACACGCTGTCGTGCTGGCTGGACGCCTTCGGCGATGTGGCCGCCGCGTCCGGCGCGGCGTACGTGCACCCCAACACCTTCCGGTACCGACTGCGACGGGTCGCAGAGGTCGGTGAGATCAACCTCGACGACCCTGGCGAGCGGTTCGCGGCGATGCTGCAACTCCGGCTCCACCCGGTCCGGCACCATGAGTAGAAGCCGGACGCCGCAACGAGTCAACGTTCGTCCGCACCGCCCGAACACCACCTGAAGGTTTGTGGAACTCCACGAATCCGCTGCGTCACCTGATGTCCAGGATGGGCCATCACCCCCGACGCAGCGGTACGGAGGCAACCATGAACGCGGTGGTCACCGAGGACACCTGGACACCTGAGCGGGTCAACCGGACAGCAACGATCACGATGGTGGTCATGCTGTGCGCCTGGTCGATCGACTACATCGACCGGTTCTCCATCAGTATGGCTCTGCCGTCGATCGGAGAGGAGTTCCATCTCGGCAAGACCGCGCAGGGCTCGCTGGTCACCGTCTTCGCGCTGGTCTACATGATCTGCCAGATACCGGCCGGCTACCTGGCCGATCGGTATGGCTCCCGCAAACCGATGCTGATCACGCTCCTGCTGTGGTCGCTGTTCACCGCTTTGACCGGAATGGCCGGCACCTTCGGTCTGCTCCTGCTGTTCCGTGGCCTGTTCGGTGCTTGTCAGGGCGCCTTCCCGGCAGCGTCGTTCAAAGCCATCGCGGAACGGACGACACCGCAGAGACGGGGAACCGCCACCAGCGTGATGTTGTCCGCCAGTGGGATCGCCGGCCTTGCACCCCTGCTCGTCGCCCCGCTGCTGACAACCATCGGCTGGAGGCACACCTTCCTCTGGATGGCGGGTTGTGGCGCGGCCATCGGCATCGGGCTGTGGGCGCTCCTGCCCAAGGCGTTGCCGGACCGGCTCAGCCGGCTCCCGCAAACGGCGGTGACGACGCCCGAAGTCTCGCGTGCGCAAGTGCTGAAGTCCCCGGCCGTGTGGAAGTTCGCGGTGCTGTTCTGCGCGATGAACATGCTCAGCTACGGCCTGGTCACCTGGGTGCCCAGCTATCTGCTCGAGGCCAGACACCTGTCGCTGAACGAGACCGGCGTGCTGTCGGCGATCCCGAGTCTGGTGGGCTTCGCGACGACCATCTTCGGCGGCTGGCTGTTCGACCGGTACTTCCATGACAAGGCCAGGTGGTACCTGGTGTCCATCGCGACGGTGACCGCGGTCCTGCTCGCCCTGATGGTGTCGGCGGGCAGCGCGGTGACATTCACGGTCTACGAGACGTTGGCCGTCGGAGTGTTCGGGATGGCGACGATGTGCGTCTTCGGCCTTCCGCTGCGGGTGCTTCCCACGGCGGTGGCCGGACTCGGTGCCGGGATGACGAACTTCGGGGGCCAGGTCGCCGGCGTCATCGCGCCGCTGGCGATGGGCTGGCTGGCGGACGCGTTCTCCTACACCGCGGCGTTCGGTTTCCTGATCGGCACCACGCTGCTCACCGCGGTGCTCGCGTTCTGGATCCCACAGCGCGCCGAACAGTTCAACTTCCCGTCGACCGGCACCAAGTAGTCGGTTGGCGCACCAGCAAACAGATCCGGTCCGGACAGAACGTCCGCACCGGACAGACAGAAGGGATCACGCCATGGTCACCGAATCGGAACTGGTCGCGACAATCACCGCCCGAGCGGCGGAAGTCGGCGTCCGCGTCTGGCTGCACGCGGCCGATCTGGACGGCCCGCGACAGATGGGTATCGACGCCGAGGAGCCGGTGGTCACCGCGTCCGTGTTCAAGGTTCCCGTGGCAGTGGAACTTGCCCGGCAGGCGGCCGACGGTGAGTTCGACCTCGCCGAGCGGATCGCGGTGGCACCGGGACATCCGACCGCCAGCCCGTACGGCCTTGCGACGTTCCGCCACGACGTCACGATGTCCTGGTACGACCTGGCCGTCCTGATGATCGGCATCAGCGACAACGTCGCCACGGACCTGATCCTCGGGAAGGTGGGAAAGGCCGCGGTCGCCAGGACGCTGCGGCGGCTCGACCTCCCGCACACGGCCGTCCCCCACGACTGCGGGGAGTTGTTGCGCACGATCGGCGAGGACCTCGGGATCGACTACCAGGACGACGAACGGATCCTGGCCGCGTTGCCGGCCGAACAACTTGCCAAGCTGCGTGCGTTGACACCCGAAGAGACCTGCCGGACCACCGCCGCGGAAAGCACCCGGTTGCTGGGCCTGATCTGGCGAGACGAAGCAGCGCCCGCGGCGGCGTGCGCCGACGTCCGGCGCTGGCTGGAACTGCAGCTGTGGCCGCACCGGCTGCGCTCCGGCTTCGCGGACGACGACGTCAGGATCAGCGGCAAGACCGGAACGCTGCCCTCGCTGCGCAACGAGATCGGCGTGGTGGAGTACCCGGACGGCGGCCGGTACGCAGTCGGTGTCTTCACCAGGGCCGTCGACGCCCGATCGAGAGTTCCCGAGCGTGACGCCTTCATCGGGTTCGCCGCTGCCCGGGCGGTGGACTGGCTTCGGCGGTAACCCATACCGGCGGCCGGGTGTTTCGTCGGCCGCGATGAAGGTTTCGCCAGTTCTCGTCGTTTCTCACGAATCGGCCATGAGCGCGCAGGTCATACCCTCCCGGAATCACCCGTTCTCCCTCGCAGAGACAAGAGGTGCACATGCCCGAACTCAATGAACTCTGTGGCTGGTTGGAAAGTCGCCTTCCCGAGTTGCTGGCCGAGTACAAGGTGCCGGCCGCATCGATCGCCGTATACGCACACGGCGAGATGATCGACCGCGCGGCCGGGGTACTGAACAAGGACACCGGCGTCGAGGCCACTGCGGACTCCGTCTTCCAGATCGGTTCGATCACCAAGGTCTGGACGACCACGCTGGCGATGCAGCTCGTCGACGAGGGCGCGCTCGACATCGACGCGCCGGTCCGGGCGTACCTGCCCGGATTCGCCGTCGGTGACGAGACAGCATCCGCGAAGATCACCGTCCGTCAGCTGATGTGCCACACCTCCGGTTTCGAGGGCGACATCTTCCTCGACACCGGACGCGGCGACGACGCGGTGCACAAGCTCGTCACCCTCCTCGCCGGCGTGCCCCAGTTGTTCGCGCCGGGCGAGATGTTCTCGTACAACAACGCCGCCTTCTGTGTGCTCGGACGCATCGTCGAGGTGCTGCGCGGCAAGTCCTACGACGACTGCCTGCGCGACCACCTGTTCACGCCACTGGGGCTGACCCACGCCGCCCCCAGCCCGTACGAGGCTGTCAGGTTCCGTGCCGCGTCGGGGCACCTCTCGCCGGAGCAGGACGCCGAGCCGCAGCCCGCGCAGGCCTGGGCACTGCCCCGGTCGAACGCGCCCGCCGGATCGATGCTGGCGATGCGAGCGCGGGACCTGCTGACGTTCGCGCGGATGCATCTCGACGGGGGCAGGGGGCCCGATGGGACGGCGGTGCTCACGCCGGAGAGCGCGCTCGCCATGCGGCACCGCGAGGTGGACCTGCTGGATCTCGGTCTGATGGGCGACGCCTGGGGACTTGGCTGGTCGCTCTTCGACTGGCCGGGCGGCGCGGTGGTCGGCCACGACGGCGGCACGCTCGGCCAGTCCGCCTTCCTGCGGGTGGTTCCCGACCGCGACATCGCGGTGGCACTGCTGACCAACGGCGGCAACCCGCTCCCGCTGTACGTCGAACTCGTCGGCCGAGTGCTGCGCGAGCTGGCCGGAGTGGAAATGCCGGCGCTCCCGGTGCCGGACGCCAACGCCCCACGCGTCGAGACGGCGAGGTTCGTGGGCGAGTACTCGTCGTCCGTCAGTGACACCGTGGTCAGCGAGGACGCCGACGGCCGGCTGTGGGTCCAGCGGAGCCCGAAGGGGGTGTTTGTCGAGCTCGACGGCGGTCCGTCGGAAAGGATCGAACTGGTCGCGTACGACGGCGACAAGCTGATCCCGGCCGAGCCGCAGCACGGCATGCACATGGTGCACGCGTTCGTCGGTGACGACGGGAACGGGCGGGCGCAGTTCCTGCACACCGGCCGGGCCGATCGGCGGGTGAGCCGGTGAACGCCATCGCCCGGATGGAGCGCATGGACTGACGCATGCGGGTGCTCGGTGACCAGCTCGAAGACGTGAAGAAGTCGATGGACACCGTTCGCCGCAAGCTACCCGACCGGTGACGTCCGATAGCTGGCACCGGGCGCCTCCTGCTCTGTGCTGGCCTCACGGTCGGAGCCAGTTCGCCTACCAGCCGGTGAGCGCGTCGGGAGTTCGGCTTCGATCAGGCCGTGGGGGTCGTAGAGCACGGTGTGGGTGCCGCTCATCGGTTCCTCGCCGTGTCGTCGTTGCCGCCGGTGCTTTCGTCCGGGACTTGGGTGGTGTGGGCGAGGAAGCGGGCGTAGCCGCGATCAGCGCGTTCCAGCAGCGCCGGGGAAGGCCGGCCGAAGTCGGGGGGCTGGAGGCCGGGTCCTTCCGGATCGGGGCCGGCGGGTGTGGGTGCGCTCATGGGCACCGCCTCCGTTGCTGGGTGCGTCGGTGTCGTTCGACGCTACGGAGGCCGCCGCTCGTTCCTCAACAAAATTGCGGGTAATTGCGGATGTTCACTCCAGGACGTCGATCGCGGCCCGGATGAGGGCACGTGCGGCGTCGCCGTACACAGCCATCTCCGCGAGGCCGGCGAACGCCTTGGCGTAGTCGGCGAGCTCGCGCGGCTGTGTCACCTTGATCTCCGCGGTCAGCGTCTCCACCACGGCCATGGTGTCGTCGTGAACGTAGAACGCCTCGAGCGGCCATACGGTGCGCTGCGCGGTGAACGGGTGATCCCCAGCGAGACGGACGCGAGCGGCATCACAGCCAGGAGGTGGCGCAGCTGGCCGCGCATGGTGTCGGGGTCGGCGGTGCGGAAGCGTAGGACGGACTCTTCCATGAGGACGACGTAGCGGTGGCCGCCTTCGTAGAGGAACCGTGAGCGGGCGACGCGGGCGGCGACGGCTTCGGCGACGTCGTCGGGGGTGCCTTGGAAGGTGGTGATCTGGTTCATGAGGGCGGTTGCGAACGCCGGTGTCTGGAGGAAGCCGGGGGCACGTTGGAGAGGTAGACGCGGCAGTGGCGGGTCTGCTGGTGGAGGGTGTACCAGTCCAGTTGGACTTTTCGCATGCCGGTGCGGTGCAGGCGGCGCCACTCCAGGTACATGGAGTCGACCGCGCGGGCGGTGGCGATGAGGTCGTCGGCCTGGTCGTCCGCGTTGCAGGCCGTGCACCAGGAGCGGATGTCCGCGTCCGAGGGCAGGGCCGCGCTTTTTTGGATGCGGGTGGTCTTGGCGGGGTGCCAGCCGCACCGGGCGGAGAGTTCCTTCCCGGTGAGGCCGACGTCCTTGCGCAGGTGCTGCAACCGCACAGCGAGCGCCTCGCGTGCCCCCTGGGCGCTGGACGATGGGGAAGCGGTCGTCATGAGGTGGCGGCCCTTGTGTCGGTCAGATGCGGTAATCGGCGTGCGGAACGGCCAGGTCCCACACCTGGCGGAACGCCTCGGCACACAGCTTGACCGCCTGCGGGTCTTCGGTGTGTTCGGGCTCCAGGGCCTGGCCGTCACCGGAGAACATGTTCCAGCGCACGATCTGGTCGTCGATGAGCCAGAAGTCGTTGCCGGGCAGCGCGAGCGTGGAGGCACGGCGGCGGGGCAGCCAGCGGACCTCCTCGCCGGCGCGGAGGTTGGCGTCGGTGATGGCGTGCTCGAAGCGGATGTATTCGGTGACGGGCTCGGAGATGACCCGGGCCCTGCGGACCTTCACCCCGCGGGTCACGGTCCGCTCCACCAGCGGCAGCCACCCACTCCAGAACTGCGAGTCGCCCGCGGGCACGGTCCCGTCGTGCAGGAACGCGTCGTAGACGTCCCGCTCCTCCCCCACGGCGTAGATGTCTCGCAGTTCCAGGTGCAGGGCGTGCTGCTGGCGGAGTCGAGCAGGTCCTCAAAGCTAGGTGTCGGCGGCTTCTGCGGCATCGCACGCCTTTCTGATCTGCGGCATCGTCCTGGCCGGGATACGGATGACCGTCTCGTCGTCCGCAGGCGGGCTGTCTTGACCGCAGGCCGCCTCTGGGTGGCCGCGTCGACGGTTTTGCCCTGCAGGACCAGTTCCGGCCCCTCGGTGGTGTCGGTGTCCACCCACACCGCGGGGCAGTTCCCTCCACCCGAGTTCGGGTCCGTGCCGAAGAAAAGTAACGCCGTGATCGCCTCCGAAGCGAGCTGGTTGCGTGTAGTTGCGCACTGACCGTCCCGCGTTGAGGTGCCGACGGTCAAGGCCCTCACGGGCCGAAGCAGCCGCGCTGACCGGCTTCGTCCATCTCCTTGCCCAGCAGGGTGAGGGTGTCGGCTTCGGCGTTGCGACGCCGTGCGTGCAGTGTGACGACTTCGGCGTCGCCCATCTGGTACTTCGTCTTGTCGCCGCGGCCGAAGTAGCGGTTGTCGACCATGTGCGGTGCAACGGGGCCGGCCGGGATGTGTACGAGAAGGTAGCCGGTCCCGTCGTTGGCCGCCGCGCTGATCTCCTCGGTGAGGATGGTCAGTGGCGGGTCGGGGATGGTCCGGGCCACCTGCTCGATCTTCTCCGGCAACCCGTTCAACGGCTGGGGGGCGAGTTCGAAAGTGCGGCTCTCCTTGTTCTCCTGCCTTGTTCTCCTGCACGCCGATGATCAGGGTGCCGCCGTCGACGGCGAACGAGGACAGGTCGCGCGCCAGCTCCTTGTTGCCGCCCTTGCTGTTCGGGGCCTTCTTCAGGTCCAGATGATGGCTTTCCTCGAACAGGCCGCCATCGACGGCGGCCTGGAGGTCAACCTCTACGCGGGCAAGTCCCCGTCGGTCGCCTCCCTCTACCGGGCCCTCGCCGAAGCCGGGCAGACAGCAGAGGACGACCACCTGCCACTCAGGCCCGAGCCCGTCCGCATCCGCCAGCCCGAGGACCCGCTCACCCTCGAAGAGATCGACCTGCGCGACCGGCTCCAGACCCAGCCCCACCCGAACGCCACAGGCCCCCGTGGATGACGTCGCGACCGTACGCGCGAAGGTGTACGACGAACTCCTCGCGCCAGCACTCCACCCGGAAAGGCTCCGCCCCTGAACGCCTCACTCGCAGAAGCACTGTCCGTCGTCCTGCTCCTGGCGGTGCTGGGCTGCGCGGTGATCCGGCCGTGGGGCTGGCCGGAGGCGGTCGTGGCCGTCCCCGCCGCCGGGGTGGTCATCGCCACCGGCGCGATCTCACTCGGCCACGCGGCGGCCGAGGCCGCCCGGCTGGGCCCGGTGATCGGCTTCCTCGCGGCCGTCCTGGTCCTGGCCCAGCTGTGCGACGACGAAGGCCTGTTCCACGCCTGCGGCGCCTGGATGGCCCGCCGGGCGGCCGGCCGGCCCCGCCGCCTTCTCGTCCTCGTCTTCGTGACGGCCTCGCTGATCACTGCGGTGCTCAGCCTGGACGCCACGGTGGTGCTGCTGACCCCGGTGGTGTTCGCCACCGCCGCCCGGCTCGGCGCCCGCGCGAAGCCGCACGTCTACGCCTGCACCCACCTGTCGAACACCGCCTCGCTCCTGCTGCCGGTCTCCAACCTGACCAACCTGCTGGCGTTCGCCGCCAGCGGCCTGAGCTTCACCCGCTTCGCCGCCCTGATGGCGCTGCCCTGGCTGGTCGCCATCGGAGCCGAGTACGTGGTGATCCGCCGCTTCTTCGCCACCGACCTGGACGCCGGCGCCGAGGCCCCGCCCGCCGACGAGCCCCGCGAACTGCCGCTGTTCGCCCTGCTCACGGTGGCGGGCACCCTGGTCGGCTTCGTGCTGACCTCGGCGCTCGGCATCAACCCGGCCTGGGCGGCGGCCGCAGGCGCGGCCGTCCTGGCGGCCCGTGCCCTGGCCCAGCGCCGCACCACCCCTACGGCGATCGTCCGGGCCGCGGCCCTGCCGTTCTGCGCCTTCGTGCTGGCGCTGGGCATCGTGGTCCGCGCGGTGGTCGACAACGGCCTCGCGGGCGCGCTGGGCCATCTGGTTCCCGGCGGCACCGGCCTGGCGGCCCTTCTGGCCATCGCGGCACTGGCAGCCGTACTGGCGAACGTCATCAACAACCTGCCCGCCGTCCTGGTGCTGCTGCCGCTGACCGCCCCCACCGGACCGGGCGCCGTCCTGGCCGTGCTCCTCGGGGTGAACATCGGCCCGAACCTCACCTACGCCGGCTCGCTGGCCACCCTGCTGTGGCGGCGCATCGTGCGCGAACACGACACCGACGTGGAACTGGGCGAGTTCACCCGGCTCGGCCTGTTCGCCGTGCCCGCCGCCCTGCTGCTCGCGGTGGTGGCACTGTGGGTCTCACTCCAAGCGATCGGAGGCTGAACACCGTGACCGTCATCGTCTGGATCGTGGAGGGCACCTGGCCCGCCTGCGTCGATGCCGCGCGCACCCACGCGCCCGCAGACGCCGACCTGGTGCTGCTGCACGTCACCGGCCACGAGGTGCCAGGCGCCGCGCACGGTGCCTATGCCGGACTGCTGGGCCGTGCACGCCCCGACCGCGACCCCGGCACCGCAGTGGAACACCTGGCCGCCGCCTCAGCAGAACAGCTCCTGGCCAGCGCGGCCGAGCGGCTGGGACGCCCGTGTACCCGGCAAGAGCGCTCGGGCCGTGTCGAACGGGAAGTCGCGGCCGCCGCAGAAGGCGCCGACCTGCTCATCCTCGCCCGCGACGGGGACCGCACCCACCTCGGCCCCCGCAGCCTCGGCCCCGCCAGCCGCTTCATTGTCGACCACGCTCCTTGTCCCGTCCTGCTGGTCTGGCCGGAGACCGCACCCAGTACAGCCACCATCCCGCCACCGCCACCCCACCCGCCGCACCACCGCTAGCCGCAGCCAGGCCGGGCCCCTCCACCGCTCAAGATCAAGTCCTTAGCGCCAACGGCTGTACCGATGGTCCTACCGACGCCAATTGCATCGGATGCGAATAGGCGACACTCGTCCTGGAAGGCGTCTTCGAACGGCGAGTGGGCAGTCCCACCAGGGACGTTGACCTCGGTATTTCGCGAAACCACGGTAGTGGCCGACGAGAGTTCTCTGCGGGTACTTCACTCCATCGAGCGATTGAGCTGCAAAGACGTCTCTGTGTCGCATCTGATGCGAAATTCTCGCATCAGATGCGATAGACGGAGAGTGAGGACGGATGGCTGGAGACGGTCTCGTGCCGGGGTCTGCTCGGCTGCACCTGATCGACGGCCTGCAGCTGCTGCGGCCGGACGAGCAGGTCTTCGAGGCGATGGTGAAGGGGTGGCGCAATCAGCAACTCGCCCGGAATCTCTCGCCGGGGTACGTCGGCGATCAGGAGCGTACGGTCCGGGCCTTCACTCGCCATGCCGATGCGATGCCGTGGCAGTGGAGGCCGCAGCACGTCGACGAGTGGTCGGCCGATCTGCGGGCCGTGCACGGGTGTGTCCGGTCAACCTTGCGCAACTACCAGGGTTCTGTACGCCAATTCTGTGACTTCCTGACCAACCCCGCCTACGGCTGGACCGACGAGTGCCTGCGGCACTTCGGTACGCATCCGGTGCAGGTGGTCTACGAGTGGAACGCGGCCGCGCACGCGGACGAAGCCGAGGGCGAGCCGGAACGACGCGCATTCACCCGGCCCGAACTGGAAGCGTTCTTCGACCATGCCGACGAGGAGGTCCTGCGCGTTCGCGGCAGAGGCCGCAAGGGCTGGCTGCCGGCCTTCCGTGACGCTGCCCTGTTCAAGACCACGTATGCCTACGGTTTGCGGCGCAACGAGACCCGCATGCTCGACCTGACCGACTTCGGCCGCAACCCAGAGGGCCGGGAGTTCGGCGAGTACGGCACCCTGCTCGTCCGCCACGGCAAGGCCAAGAAGGGCTCACCGCCCAAGCGCCGCAGTGTGCTGACCGTCTGGCACTGGACACCCAGCACGGTCGAGGAATGGATCAGTGAGGTCCGGCCCGGGATGCGGCACTCAACCGGTCCTGCCCTGTGGCCGTCCGAGCGAGGCCCGCGGGTCGGGCTCCAGCGGCTGGACTCCCGCTTCGCCACATACCGTGACGCTCTCGGCCTTGACCCCGCACTGGAGTTCCACTCACTGCGCAGGTCCTACATCACCCACCTGATCGAGGACGGACACGATCCGCTGTTCGTCCAACAGCAGGTCGGTCACGACCACGCTTCCACCACCGCGATCTACACCTGCGTCTCCTCCGACTTCCGCACCCGCTCCCTGCGGCGCGTCCTGGACGCCACCATCGAGGCTGCTCTGCGGCCGGAAAAGACCTCGTGATGCCACGCCAGATCAGCTACCGGTGGCGCCTGCGTGAACTCATGGCTACCCACGGCATGTTCACCGTCGGAGAGCTGATGCCACACCTGACCGAACGCGGCATCACCTTGTCCTCCTCCCAGGTCCACCGCCTGGTCTCCGGCACCCCGGAACGGCTGTCGCTGCCCGTGCTGGCCACGCTCTGCGACATCCTCGACTGCACTCCCGCCGACCTGATCGCCACCGCGGCCCAGAACCTCTCCGTCCGCCGCGCAGTCGGCGAGGAAGCACCGATCGACCTGACTGCCCGCCGACCCAAGCGCGTCCGCCTCACATGAGCCCGGCATACGACAACCGCGAGAAGTACGAACGGTGGCACGTTCGGGAATGCATACGCTGCGGCCGTCGGGCCGCGAAGGCAGCAGAATGGTCCGACGGCCCGATCTGCCGGACCTGCTACGAACGCGCCATGCGCATCCGCGGCCGCTGCCCTGGCTGCGGCACCGACCGGCTGCTGCCCGGACGGGACACCGACGGAACGACGATCTGCCGCGACTGCGCGGGCATCACCCGTGACTTCTTCTGCGACCGCTGCCGCTTCGAGGGGCTTCTACTCGGCGGGCGCCTGTGTGAACGCTGCACCCTCGCCGAGACGCTGGCCCGCCTTCTCGATAACGGCACCGGGCATACAGCCCCTCCTCTCCTGCCCCTGGTCACTGCCCTGTTGGAGACGGATCGGCCCAAGAGCCGATTGATCTGGTTACGCAACCCCAACGTCGTCCGTCTCCTTCGGGGCCTGGCGACCGGTGGCATCCCGCTCACCCATGAAGGACTGCACCAGGAAACGCCCTGGCGAACCGTCGTTCACCTGCGGGACTTGCTGATGGACAGCGGAGTCCTGCTGCTCGTCGACCGACAACTCATGCTCTACCAGCGTTGGCTGACCGAACGACTCATCACCATCGAGGAACCCGAGCACCGTCGGCTCCTGCACCACTTCGCTACCTGGCACCAGATGCGACGCCTCCGAGCCAAAGCGGAGAAGAAGCCGTTGGGCCGCTCGCAGATCAGTCAGGTCAAGCAGGAGATCACTCAGGCCGGCGCATTCCTTGCCTGGCTCGCCGACCGAAGCGGCACGATTGATCACTGCCGACAAGCCGACCTCGATGCCTGGCACACAGAAAAGCTGGCCACCCGGCGCCCGGCCCAGACATTCCTGCGCTGGTGCATGAAGACGGGCCGGATGCCCCACCTCACGCTGCCGCCCCAGGTCATCAATCATGACCAGGCACCTTTGCACCAGCACCGTCGGCTGGTCATGCTTCGGAGGGTCCTCAACGACGACTCGCTGCCCCAGCGGACTCGCGTCGCCGCCGCTCTCGTTCTCCTTTACGCACAGTCCGTCACCCGCATTGTCGGCTTCACCCTCGACGACGTCACCGACGACGGGACCACCGTCACTGTCCGTCTCGGAGACCCGCCCTCCCCGCTCCCGGAGCCCGTCGCCGATCTGATGCGCTCCTATCTCCGTTCTCACCGGCACTTGACCTACGCCAGCAGCAGAAGCTCCAGATGGCTCTTCCCCGGCCGTCAACCAGGGCAGCCGATGAACCCCGCCAGCCTGCAAGACCACCTACGCAAGATCGGCGTCCCACCGCAGCGCGGAAGGACCTCTGCGATCCGGCACCTTGTCCTCCAGGCCCCGGCACCCGTCATCGCGAAGGCGCTCGGCTACCACGACAAGACCACCACCCGACTGGTCACCGAAGCTGGTGGAACCTGGAGCCGATACGCCCCCGGTGACCACAGCCGATAGTGCCTACAGGTAGCCGGGCTCACCCGTTTCCACGAATCGGGCTACGGACCTGCGGATGAGATCAAGGAACTCCGGCAGGTCATCGGCGACCCTGTCGAACTCCGCCTCGTCCAGGGAAGCCGTCCGGGACCGGTGGATCACGCCGCCCCAGTCGGCGACGAACAGGATGCCCCCTCCGTCCGAGCCGATCACCATGCCGTGAGGATCATCAGCCTCTGGGATGAAGACAGAGCCTTCCTCCGCCAGTCGGTGCAGGACATCGCGCGCTGAGTGGATGAAGTAGCCGTTTCCCACATCGGACAGCACGACCTCCCCGATGGACTCGTAGAACGTCAGCAGATCATCGAATCCCAGCGACTCACGGGCGTACTCACGGGCGGCACGACGATCGTTCTCATCGGCGACGCGAACCTCGTTGCCACCGGGCGGGAACCCGTGCGTCTCCTCGAAGGTCGAAACCATCGCGCTTACCGCGTCCGTGATCTCCTCACGCCATCGCGACAACCAAGCAGCTGAGTACGGGAGCCGATCCATGGTCCGGATCATTTCACCCCCCACCACAGGGTCCCTTCCCAGGTTTCGAGACGCCTTCAACCCGCACGGGCAACACCCAGAGTGACGAGTCACTATCTTCATCGCTGGCATACGCGACTCGATGACATACGGGCCTACCAGTCAACTGCCGTACTTCGACCAGGCCCACTTCGGCCACGAGTTCCGGGCGTTCACGGGGCTCACGCCGACCCGGTACGTCGAAGTCCGGCGACGGTTCCTGCGCGAACATCCCGGCCACGCGCTGGACGGCTGGCCGCTGCCGGCCGATTGATTTCTTACAAGAGCGACAGCTCACGACACGCTAATTTGGGGCACCCCAAAGCAGAGGAGAGCCCCGTGGGCAAGGTGGTCATGTACAGCTCGGTGTCGGTGGACGGCTTCGTCGCGGACGAGAATGACCAGCCCGGACCGCTGTTCGACTGGTTGTCCAGCGGTGACGTCCCGTTGGACGAGAGCGGCGAGGTGAAGGTGTCGCAGACGTCCTACGACTACACCCGGCCGTACTGGGACCAGATCGGGGTGACACTCGTCGGCCGCCACGTCTTCGACATGACGGACGGCTGGGACGGGAAGCCTCCGGGCGGGATCGACCACGTGGTCGTCGTGACGCACCGGCCGGAGCCCGAGGGCTGGGACCCCGAGGCGCCGTTTCACTTCGTCGACGGCGTCGAGGCAGCCATGGCCAAGGCGCAGGAGCTTGCGGGTGACCGCATGGTCGAGGTCGCCGCTGGCGACGTTGGTGGCCAGGTGCTTGCCGCGGGCCTGATCGACGAGGTGCGCATGGACGTCGTACCCGTCGTGTTCGGGTCCGGCAAGCGCTACTTCGGGTCGGTCCACGCGCAGCACCTGTTGGAGGATCCTGACGTGGTGATTCAGGGCAACCGGGTGCTTCACCTGCGCTATCGGGTGCGCCGTTGACCGATCTGAGCGGGTACGCGAAGAAGTCCACTGCGAACGGTGACATCTCGCATGAGGCGAGGGGATATACAGCGGAGGGGGAGACTCCCGAACATCACTGTCCGTCACTCCATCAGGGCATGAACACGTCTCGGCTGACGAATACGCGACACCTCAACATGCGGGCCTACCAGTCCCACGGCCGGGCCAGGAACCGGCCGATCTCGAACGCCAGGGACTCGGCAGTCTCTTCCACCTGCTTGTCGAACTTCGTCTGTGCCATCGGCTGTGCCCTTTCGGTCTGCGTCCCGGCACCTCACACCCGGAAGCGGACAGCGACGCTAAAACGGCGGACCTGCGGACAGAGTCCGGCGATCCTCACCCAGAAACGGCGAAACTTTAGTTGTCACATTAGTGATGCGTGACCTATGGCTGTCGCATGACTGATATGTGGGAACTCGACAGCGAGGCCATCGAGGAGCGGATTGCCTTCAAGGCACAGGTGCGTGACCTGGTGTGGCGCGAGACGAAGAAGCGCATGGGCATCGGCGAGCAGGAGCACCCGAACACCCCGAACGCGCTCGCCCCCACTTCTGCGCGCGCCAAGCAACTGCACCTCGTGTACCTGCAGGTCGCCACAGAAGTCGGCGACGCCGCGCAGCAGCTGGCCACCGACGCCGCCGCGCGCGCCGGCCGGGCCGGGGGCAGCTACTCGGAGCTGGGCGAGGCGGCGGGTGGGATCTCCCGGCAGGCCGCCCGCAAACGGTGGCCGGACGCCGTCGGCACGCAGTGGACCCTGTACCTCCTCACCAACAAGAGCCACCCGCGCGGCATGGCTGTCCAGGTGTTCCGCAGCAGCGGCAAGGCGATCGAGAACGGCCGCACCGCCGTGGACGAAGGCGCCCTTACAGACGACGGGACCGTAGCCGCAGTCGTCATCGACTCCTCCCGCCAAGTCTTTTGGGCCTGCTCCTTCAACGACGGGACCTGGGCACCGCAGGAGATCACCCTGCCCGAGGACCTTGAGACCGTCCCCGGCCCCGGCAAGGACGGGCACAGCGATTGGCTGTACCGGTGGGAGCAGCACATCACCCGCCTGCTCTGACAGGAGCTGGCCGCAGTCACCGGTCACGGCTCGGGCCCGGTCCTCCAGTGGGAGGGCCGGGCCCGATGGTTGTGCAGGCGACGTCTCAGCGGGTCTCAGTGTTCCTCTGCGGCCGTACCGCCTTGTTGAGCGTGGGGTTGGTGTCGCTCTTCTTGTCGGTTCCGATCAACGTCGTGTTGGTGAAGGTGTCGACAAAGTCCGGCTGGGGGCCGGGGCCGGCGCGGGAGCGGGCTGGCCGCTCCCCTGGTTCTGTCCGTTACTCATGGGGCTCAAGTGTGCAGCAGCAGTGCGACAGTCGACAGGCCAAGCCCCCCGACCAGCGACCAGAGACTGACCGCCCAGTACCGGGCCTTCAGCTCGTGGCGCCGCTTGTTCTTCTCGAAGATCGACGCCCGGGTCGCCGCCAGTGCCTGGCTCTTGGGAGAGCGGACGTAGTCGAGGACCGCGCCGACAGCGGCGGGCATGGGTGTGGGTTCGGATTTGAGTGCGCCAAGAATGCGTAGAGCGGTGGGCAGGAGGTTCGCGCTGGTGGACGTGACTTCTGTGAGTGCGGCGGGGAACGGCAGCGCAGACATCGGTGGCCCCGACCCGCCCGGGCCACGGCCGCCGACATCCCCGCGGCTGTCCACTGCCCCAGTGGACCTCCGGTGGAGAGATCAGGGGTCCGGAACTGCTCTCGATTGAGTGTCCATGAGTGTCTTTCAGGTGTCACGAGTGTCGTATGATCTCGTGTATGAACCTGACAGAATGGGCGCGCGCACAGGGGGTCGCCCCGCGCACTGCGTACCGCTGGTTCCGTGAGGGCACGCTGCCGGTCCCTGCGGAACGAGTGGGGCCGCGCACGATCTTGGTGAACATCGACGCGAACACCTCACCGTCCGTGACCGGTGGCGTGGGCCTGTACGCCCGCGTCTCCTCCCACGACCAGAAGGCCGACCTGGAGCGGCAGACCGCACGCTTGTCGGCATGGGCCGCGAAGGCCGGGCATAAGGTCGTGCGCGTCGAATCCGAGATCGCTTCGGGCATGAACGGCGCCCGCGCCAAGGCCCGTCGCCTGCTGGCCGACCCGGCGGTGACCACCGTAGTGGTGGAGCACAAAGACCGGTTGGGCCGCATGAACGTCGAACTCGTCGAGGCCGCTCTGGCTGCAACCGGCCGTCGACTCGTTGTGCTGGATGACGGCGAGGTCGAAGACGACCTGGTGCGCGACATGGTGGAGGTTCTGACCTCGTTCTGTGCCCGCCTGTACGGCCGCCGCAGTGCGAGGAACCGTGCCAGGAAGGCACTGGAAGCGGCGGCTGCCGATGGCTGACAAGAAGAAGCAGCTCCGCACCATCGACCCGCCGTTCGTTGCTGTCGGCCCGTCCGGTGTGGCGTTACGCGACCGCCTCAAGCACCTCACGCCAAAGGACGAGAAGGTGTTGCGTCTGGTCGGCGAGCACCAGGGCCGCCTGGCCTCTCTCGATCTCAAGGCCCGTTGCGAAGCCGGGCACAAGCACGACAACCACGCGTGGGCATCCCGGAAGCGTGACCTGACCGAGCAGTCGTCGTCGCGTATCGCGGGTGCGATCACGAAGGCCACGCATGACCAGTACGGCCTGGCCCGACGCTGCCTGCTCGCCCATGTCCAAAACCTTGAGGCCGGTATCCGCACGCTGCGACACCGCTTGTCCCTCCCGATCGGGGAGAAAGGCAGCAAACGGGCGCCGGGCGGGTACCGGTCCAAGGGCGAGTGGTTCCACAAGTCCCGCCGCCTGGCCACCCTGGAACACCGCCTCGACGTGGCCCGCGACGACTGGAAGACCGGACGCGTCCGTGTCGTTCGCGGTGGCCGGCGGCTGCTCAAGAACCGGCACAACCTTCAGGCCGCGCAGCTCACCGAGCACGAGTGGCGTCAGCGTTGGGAGGCTGAGCGCTGGTTCCTCGCAGCGGACGGCGAGTCGGGAAAACGCTTCGGGAACGAGACGATCCGCGTCACCCCTGACGGCGAAGTGTCGATCAAGATGCCCGCCCCGCTCGCCCACCTGGCCAACAGCAAGCATGGCCGGTACGTTCTTGCCTCCAAGGTCGCGTTCGCGCACCGCGGGGACGAGTGGCGCGACCGCACCGAGGCCAACCGTGCCGTCGCCTACCGCATCCATTACCACGTTGAGCGGGGCCGCTGGTACCTCACCGCTTCGTGGACCAGGCCCGTCGTGCAGACGATGCCGCCGGCCACCGCCTGCGCCAAGGGAATGGTCGGCGTCGATACGAACGCCGACCACTTCGCCGCCTACCGGCTCGACCGGCACGGCAACCCGGTCGGCGACCCGCGACGCTTCCCCTACGACCTGTCCGGCACCGCCGACCACCGCGACGCCCAGATCCGGCACGCCCTCACCCGCCTCCTGCACTGGACCAAACAGACCGGCGCGCAGGCGATCGGCATCGAAAACCTGGACTTCGCCGCCGAGAAGACCCGCGAGAAGCACGGCCGCAAGAAGCGGTTTAGGCAACTCATCTCCGGTATGCCCACCGGCAAGCTCAAAGCCCGCATCGTCTCCATGGCAGCCGAACACGGCATCGCCATCGTCGCCGTCGACCCGGCATACACCTCGATGTGGGGCGACCAGCACTGGCGCAACCCCCTGATCAGCAAGACTCGCAGCATGACTCGCCATGACGCCGCCTCGGTGGCCATTGGCAGGCGCGCCCTCGGGCACCCGATCCGGCGACGGACGGCACCGCCCCAGCATCACCGGAGTGATGGTGCTGGGCATCGGACCGTCCAGGCCGATCGTGGTGACCGAGGGCGTGAGGAAACCCGCCGCCCCGTCGCGGAGCGTGCACACGATGCGCGTCGCCGGACAGGGACAACGAGAACGCGGGGGACCAGCGCATCCAAAACCGTTCGGGATGCGCGCAGTTCCGGGACGTGGGTACAAGGCTCACTCCTGGACACTGTTTAGGAACGGTGAGCGAGCACCGACTCGGCGTCCTCGGTGACGGCCTGGTGTTTGGGGCGCGGGGTGTTCATCAGGAGAGCGACGATCAGTGCGCCGGCCAGGAGGATTCCCGCGGCCCAGGTGCCGGCTGTCACGAACCCTTCCAACATCGCCTTCTTGGCGAAGGCCGGGCTACTGCCCTGCGAGGCATGCGAGGCCAAGTAGTCCGCGGTGGCGCTGGTGGCGATGGTGTTGAGCAGCGCGGTTCCGATCGAGCTGCTGATCTGCTGCGCGGTGTTGACGCCAGCCGCGGCGACGCCCGCGTCGCGCTGGTCGACGCCGCGGGTGGCGTAGTTGAAGGCCACTGGCATGATCATGCCCGCCCCGAAGCCGAGCAGGAGTCCCGAGACCAGCACGCCGTCGACGTAGGCGGTGTCGGTCTCCATGGTGCGCAGCCACAGCATGCCGGAGGCGATGAGCATCATACCCGGCACGATCAGCAGCCGCGGCGGAACCTTGGGCAGCAGCCGGGTGGCGAGCCCGCCGGCCGACATCAGGACCGCCACGGTCATCGGGAGGAAGGCCACGCCCGTCCTGATCGGCGAGTATCCCTTGACGACCTGCAAGTAGTAGGTCATGAAGAGGAACGCCCCGAACATTCCGACCATGGCCAGTCCCACGCTCAGATAGGCGCTGCTGCGGGTTCGGCTGGCGATCAGGCGTGGCGGCAGCATTGGCTGCGACACCCGGCTCTCGACGAAGGCGAACGCGGCAAGCAGCACCGCACCCCCGGCCAGCAGACCGATGACTTTCGCCGAGCCCCAGCCGCCGGACTCCGTCTGGCTCGTGCCGTACACGATCGCGACCAGCCCGCCGGTCACCAGCAGCACGCCGGGGATGTCGAACCGGGTCCTGCCCCCGCTCCGCGACTCGGTCAGCATCGCGTACCCGCCGACCACCGCGATCAAGGCGATCGGGACGCTGACGTACAGGCACCAGCGCCAGTCCAGGTAGTCGGTCAGTGCCCCGCCGGCCAGCAGCCCGATCGCGCCGCCCACGGCGGTGATGGTGCCCCAGATCCCAAACGCCTTGGCGCGCTCCTTGGGCTGAGTGAACGTCACGGTCAGCAGCGACAGCGCCGACGGCCCGAGCAGCGCGGCGAACCCGCCCTGCAGGGCACGGGCGCTCAGCAGCATCTCGAAGTTGTCCGACGCGCCGCCGAGCGCCGACGCGCCGGCGAAGCCGAGCAGCCCGATCAGGAAGGCCCGCTTGCGGCCGGTGTAGTCGGCGATCCGGCCGCCGAGCAGCAGCAGGCTGCCGAACGCCAGCGTGTAGGCGGTGATGATCCACTGCCGGTCGCCGTCGGAGATCCCCAGATCCCGCTGGAGCGACGGCAGCGCGATGTTCACGACCGTCCCGTCCAGAACGATCAGGAGCTGGGCCAACCCCATGAAGAGCAGCGCGGCCCAGCGGCGCGAATCGGCCGCCGGAGCCTGCGCCTTCGTGGTTGCCATGGCTTCGTCCTCACTCGTGGTGATGCGTGCCGCGCGGATCGTTCGCGCGGCGTCCTGACGGTCACAAGACGTCGGCAACCCGGGCCCTATAACAGCGCGGGCGCATGACGTGGGTCACCGCTCGTGTGTGTCACAAAGCGGTGGGGAGCGGCGTCTAGTGCGTGTGGCAGGACCAAGATTGAACAGACAGGAGCCAGGCATGAGCCAGTGGAGCGAACGAACGACGGACTCAGCCGAGGCGCTCGATCGTGCCGACCGCGTGAACCCCGTGGATTCGGCAACCCAGGTGTTCGTTGCCCATCGCGACCTGCTGTTCACTGTCGCCTACGAGATGCTCGGTTCGGCCGCCGACGCCGAGGACGTCCTGCAGGAGACCTGGTTGCGATGGGTGCGCGTCGATCTGGCCACCGTCCGGGAGAAGCGCTCCTACCTGGTGCGGATCGTCACCCGGCAGGCGCTGGACCGGCTGCGTGCGCTCGGTCGCCGTAAGGAGTCCTACGTCGGGCCGTGGCTACCTGAGCCGCTGTTGACCACGCCCGATGTGGCCGAGGACGTCGAACTGGCCGACAGCGTGTCGATGGCGATGCTGCTGGTCCTGGAGACGCTCGCGCCGACCGAACGGGCGGTGTTCGTGCTGCGCGAGGTGTTCGACCTGGACTACAACGAGATCGCCGAAGCCGTCGACAAGACCCCGGCGGCGGTACGCCAGATCGCCTACCGGGCGCGGTCGCACGTCGCCGCGCGCCGGCCACGCGGCGTCGTCTCCCCGGCCGAGACCCGAGCCGCACTCGAGGCCTTCCAGCGCGCGGTTGAAACCGGCGACCTGCAGCGCCTGATTGACATCCTGGCACCGGATGTGATCGCCGTCAGCGATGGCGGCGGAATCAAGCATGCCCTGCTTCGGCCCATCGTGGGGGCCGACAAGGTGGCTCGCTTGCTGGCCGCCGGCTGGTGGAAGCGCGACGCCGAAAGGTCGGTCGAGGTGGTACAGATCAACGGTGGCCCGGGGCTGCTCGTCCGAGTCAATGCGGAGATCGACGGCGTGGTGGCGGTGCGGGTCGAGAACGGCTACATCACCGGCGCCTACCACGTGCGCAATCCCGAGAAGCTGTCGCGTGTTGAGCGGGCGACCGCCGTGAGCCGCTGAGGCCGTGGCGCGAAGACGACCGCGGCGATGCACGGCGGCCCCGACAGCCAGCCCGGCACGCCCCGCCCAGCGTGGTGACAACACACCTGCCTTGGTGACACCTATCGCGCTTTGGCTCACTTCGGGGCCGGGAACGGGTAATTGGTGCTCGCCATAAAGTCGCCGACCGCCGCGGGTGAGGCGGGCGGCGACGTGCAGCAGCCGGTTAGCGGAGCTTCTTCGGCTCGGCGGTGGCGAGCTCGCCGCCCAACAGCAGCACCCGGGTCCAGGCCAGCAGGTCGATCGCCGCGAGGCTGCGCGGGTATCCCCTCGCCGGAGTCACACGGCACGCCGGTTCGCGGCCGCCTTCCTGTCATCGGTGAGGCGGTGCAGCGGGTGGCCGGAGCCGGGCTTGCCGTAGTGGCCGCCCCTCGCCTGGATCCGGCGGATGTTCTTCGCGATCTCCGGCAGCGTGCTCGTGGTCGTCAGGGTGGGCTTGAACTTCGGGAACACGCAGCCGGGGCGCACCAGGCGGCGGGTGTTGGCCGCGTTCCAGAAGGTGTCGTCGCAGCGGAAGCCCAGTGAGGCGTACGAGAAGCTGCCCAGCGTGTATCCCGGCTTGGTGAACGTGAACGTGTACTTCGCCGCGCCGGAGTGTGTCTTGTTCTTCTTGACCCCGTCGCTGTAGTCGACCGTCCCGGAGAAGGCGGACCCCAGAGTGTGCCCGGGCACGTGGCTGGACGCCTTGCACGGACTGCCGCAGGAAACCGATACCCCCATCCGGATGCCGCGGGCGTTGTTGACGATCGTCGCCTTGCTGACGCGCATGGTCTCCGACCACTTCAGCGACTTCTTGTCGAGGGTCGTCTCGTGGCTGATCGTGAACGTCGCCGTACCGACCACAGCACGGTTATGGATCACCTCCACGGTCGCCCGGGCGGTCTCGCACTCCGTGGTGCGGGTGTAGATGATGTTGCCGACCTTGCACTGGCGGCGGTGGCGCCGGTATCTGGGGCGGCCGTCATCACCGGGCCCTGAGCGACACTGGCCACCAGGTGATCCGGGCCGGGCTGAGCCGCCCCCATGCACCGCCGTTGCCGACCTCATGCCCGAGCACACCACCAACCACCCGGACGCCCCGGCCCCCGAGTTGGCGGTGACCCTCGACATGCCGGGCAAGGTCACCGACTTTTTGCGCGCCGCCGAGCTGGACCCCGCCGAGCGCGCTGCGCTCGACCAGGGCGTGACCGTACGGCGTGGTCAGGGCTACACGCTCCGCGTCCCCGCGGTGCACTCGATCCACCGCCAACTTCTCAGCCACCGCCAGCCGCTCGGCACTTCCTCGGCAATCCCGACACAGCGCAAGGCCCGTCGCGAGTACGCGAACCGTGTCAACGCCCTCGAAACCGCCGAGCGGTGATCAATCTCAGCGCCAACCACGTTGGATTGATGGGACCCACAGATCCACAGGTCTGTCGGCCGTTACCCATGACGTGCACAATCGGCCACATGACGATCAACGCGGGCGCGCCGCCCAGGCACAACACGCCTGCCGACCTCGCTCTGGGGTTCCTGACGGGCGGGGTGATCGGGGCGTCGCTGACCGCCTTCATCGGTGGCTGTGTCGTCGAGAGGGCGCCGCTGATCGTCACAGGGCTGGTCCTGCCCGCGGTCTACGGGCTTGTCTTCTTCCTCGCCACGCTGCCGCGCCGTGCCCGGGAGGCGGCCGTCGTGCCGCGCGCGGCACTCGCGGTGATCGAGAGTCTGGAGGCCGTCGGGGGTGAGACCAGCGACGTGCCGGTGCGGTTCGAGCTGTCCGTCGCGCCGGACGACGCACCCGCGTTCCGTGTCGAGATACGGCAGGACGTCAACCTCGTCGAGCTGCCCGAATACCGGCCGCGCGGGGTCGTGGTGGTGGAGTATCCGCCGGACCGACCGTGGAAGACGCGGATCGTGAAGCGGCCGACGCCGGAGTGGGAGGAGCGGGCGGCCGTGGCCCAGGTGCACTCGGTGCCCGGTCCGGCCATGAAGAGCGAGACCCCGGGGGGCTGTTTCAGCTCGCTCCTCACTCTCCTCGGGCTGCTGCTCGGCGCGGCCGCCGTGCTCCTGCTGTTCCGTGCCGACCTGTTCGACTCCCACGAGGGCGAGAGCGGCGCCCCCAAGCCGTCCGTCTCCTCCTCGTCGTCCACGACCACCGTGACGTCGGCGACGGGCACGGTCACCCTCGGTCCTGGCCAATCGATGCTCGACGAGGGCGAACTGCGCAAGGCCGTCGAGTCGTTGACACAGGGCGCGGACAAGCGTCAGGCGCTCACCGTCGTCGTGCAGGACCGCCTGCTGACGGTCGTCTTCTCCCCCACCGGCGTGAAGACCGCCGGGTTCGACCCGAGGTCCCTGCCCTACGACCGCGTCCCCGGCCTGGTCAAAGAGGCCAGGACCACCCTCGGCGTCGAGTCCCCGCAGAGCTGGCAGCTCACCGCCGACGGCGTCACCGGCTCGCTCACACTCAGGGTCATGGTCACCGGCGGCGGGGGCGGGGGCACGCTGGAGGCGAACGTCCGGGGCAAAGTGCTGCGGCGCAGCGGCAGTTGACCGGATCGACAGGAGGAGGGGCGCATGGGGTGGGACGAGTTTCTGGTGCTGTGGTGTGCGGTGTGGGGTGTGGCGGCGCTGGTCGGGTACGGCATGTCGCTGGCCGGAGTGACCAAGGCGCAGCGGACGGTCCGGCTCACAGGGCGGATCGAGCGGGTGCGGGAGCCTCGGCACGGCGGGTCCCGGAAGGGCGGGATATCGGTTGTCGTCTCCTACCGCGACCCGGCCTCGGGTCAGGAGGTCACCGTGACGAACGACGGTGAGCGGGGCGAGATGATCACCTCTGCGTGGGAGGGCCGGGAGATCGGGGTCAGCCACCCGCGAGGCAGACCGCACGCCTACCGGTTCTCCAACACTCCGGAGGAGCCCAGTCGTGGGCTGGGCTGGCCAAGTTTCGCGGTCTTCCTGGTCTACGTCGGGCTGGTGGTCCTCGCCGCGGTCGGCTGGGGGTGGCCGTGGGCGCTGATCGGCTTCGGCGGGCCGTGGGCGGTCTCCGGCGCCGTTCATCTGCCCGGGGCAGTACGCGCCAAGAACCGCCGCATCGAGCAACTGGCCGCGATGGACACCGTGCAGGGACAGGTCGTCGCGGTCCTGAAGGACGTCAGCGTCGACCAGGACGACGGCCACACCTCGACCACCATCACCCCGGTCGTGTCGTTCACCACCCGCGAGGGCACGGCCGTCACGGCCCACTGCACGTCGAACCTCCCGGACCCCGCCGGCGCGTACGGCCGTGACGTCACGGTCCACTACACCTCCGCCGACCCGGCCGAGTTCACGCTGGACCGCGCGGCCGAACACCGCTCGGAGGAGCGGGACGTGACGTTCAACGTCCTGGCGATCGTCGTGCTCGTGGCGACGGCCGTGGCGGGAGTGGCGATGCTCTGAGGCCCAAGAGGGGTTCTGGTGAGGCCCAAGAGGGGTTCTGGGCCAGGTGAGTCACCTTCTCCCTCATAGTCCCGGCTGCCGCCCTCCCGGAAGAACCGCACCAGCTGCCCGCCCGCGACCCTGCTCACGTCGCAGTGCCGACACAGCTGGATGACCACCGGCTGCCCGAACACGCCGGCCACCGGCATCTTCCCGGTGACGATCACATCAGTTGTCCATACGTCTGCTCCCGCGTCCCTGATCCTCACCGGGGATTGCAGGTAGAGGACTCGCGGGCGGGACTCTCGTCGGATACAGGATGGGGAGGAGTCCGACTGCGGCCGCGTCGGCCCGCGCGTGTGGGCCTGCCCAGGACGACTCCGGCCAGGACGAGTGCCAGCCCGCACAGCTGCTGGACTGTCAGCACCTCTCCGGCGACTGCCGTGCCGAGCAGCACGCCAGTGACGGGGTTGAGCAGTCCGACCAGGCCCACGGTCCCCGCGGGCAAGTGCCGCAGCCCGGTGAACCAGGCGGCGAAGGCCAGCGCGGTGGCGACCAGGGTGACGTAGCCGAACGCGAGGAGCGCCGGTGTGGAGAGTGCGGGCGGAGGGCCCTCCACGGCTGCGGCGACCGGCAGCAGGAACAGTCCTCCGGCGGTGAGCTGCCAGGCGGTCGAGGCGAGCACATCGGCACCAGTGTTCCACCGCTTGGTCAGGATGTGGCCGAAGGACGACACCAGCATGGCTGCGGCCGAGGCGAGGGCAGGATGCCCGTGCGCGGCAAAGTCCTCGGCGAACGGCAGATGACGCTCTTTGTCACCGGCACCGGCGCCGTGCATGATGACAACGCCGCAGGCACCGAAGCTCTCGTTCTGCGGCGTCACGGTGTAGAGACTGAGTTGTTCACCGTCCGCGGCGTGAACCGCCTTACGTTTGACTTCCTCCCCCTCGTGAACGAGGGGGATTCCTACGGCTCGTGCCGTGGGGGTTTCTGCTTCGTCGCCGACTGCCCGCCCGGAGAACTCCGTTGAGGTCTTACACCAGCTCCACAGACTGTTACCGCCAGCCCGGCG
>NZ_JBHVSY010000026.1:0-120836 GCF_042884935.1 Streptomyces sp. NPDC058092 | reverse complement strand
TCACGGGGATCAACCGCTCCACCTACTACTCCTGGCTGGCGGCCCGGCCGGCAGTGGCCGAACGACATTGCGCCGAAGCCAGGTTGACCGAGGAGGTCCGCGAGATCCACGCGTCCTCACGGGGTGCCTACGGTGTTCCGCGCGTGCACGCCGCGCTGCGGCGCAAGGGCCATGTGATCAACCGGAAGAAGGTCGAGCGGATCATGCGCGAGCGCGACGTCCGCGGCATCACCCGCCGCAGGCGCCGCCACCTGACGCAGCAGGACACCAAGGCCGCACCGGCCCCGGACCCGGTCGGCCGCGACTTCACCGCTACCCGGCCCGGCACGAAGCTCGTCGGCGACATCACCTATCTGCCGACGACCGAGGGCTGGTGGTACCTCGCGACCGTCATCGACCTGGCGACACGCGAGGTGATCGGGTACGCGATGGCCGAACACCACCGCGCCGAGCTGGTCACCGACGCGCTGCGGATGGCCGCCGGCCGCGGCGGCCTTCAGGGCGGCTGCATCATGCACACCGATCGTGGAAGCGAGTACACAAGTGGCGAATTCCGCTGCGAATTGCGGGAGTTGAACCTGAGGCAGAGCATGGGAAGAACCGGCATATGCTACGATAACGCCGCAGCCGAGAGCTTCTTCAGGGCTGCTGAAAGCAGAGATCGGCACCACCGTCTGGGAGAGCCGCGAGACGGCCCGCGCCGACGTCTTCCGCTTCATCGAGGTTGAGTACAACCGCACCAGGCTCCGCAAACACCCCGAGTTCGGGTACCTCACCCCACTCGAAACCCGAGCCAGGCTGCAGCACGACTTCACCCCCGCAGCGTAAACACCCGCTGTCCAAGATCAGGGGGGAACTTCAAGGGGACACAGGCGCAACTCACCGCTGGCACTACGCCAGGTCAAGTGCCTGCCTGCGTGCGCGCAGAAGGTCATCGAGCACGCGCACCGGTGACGTGGGACGCATGGCAAGCCGCGCGTCTAGAGCCGCCTCCCACTGTTCGGTCAGACCGAGCATGAGCCGCTTGCGCATGCCGGGCGTGACGTGGGCGTAGCGCGCCGAGACCGATCCGTCGATGTGGCCCATGCGCTCGTCCATGAGCACCTTCTCGGTGCCGAGGTCCTCCATCATGGTCCGGTGGGTGTGGCGGAGCCCGTGGGGTGTGAGGCCCTTGGCGATCGGGAGCCAGCATGAGTCGGCCCGCGCACTGGCGCCGCGCCCTCGCGCCGGGACACCAGGCCAAGGTTCGCCAAGTAGCGGCACAGGCCGTGGTTCTTGCGGCGCCTTCTTCGGGTACCAGCCTGAGACCGCAGGGGTGAACAGCCATGTCGCGAAACCGTTCCTGCGCCAGTGGGCTGCGTGCGTCGGCACCGCGCCGCCCCGTACGAAACCGAGGTCCGCGATGGCCCTCTCGACCCGTACCCGCGTGGCTTCGGCGACATGGTCGGGGCGGTTAAGGACATTGGACACCGTCCCTGTGGAGACACCTGCCAGGCGCGCGACGTCGACGAGCTTCGCACCCAGGTGGCCACCCGTACGAGCCGTGCCCTGCCCGCGGAAGACGTAGGTCCTGCCGTGGCACGAGCAGGGAGTCGGCTTCGTGCGGGCGATGTGGTTGGCGACCAGGGCCGACAGCCAGTCCATGGAGTCGATGGTGCGGTAGCTGTCGTCCTTGGGTGGGCAGCGCACCAGCTCCCCCGAGTCGAGTTCGTACAGCTGCCACTCGACCCGAACAGCCCCGGGACGGGCGAACTCGGTCTCCAGGCCGACGATCTCGCCCCAGCGCATGCCGGTGTATCCCTTGAGGACGACAGCGACGAACTCGTCATCGCGGCCGGACAGCAGGGCGGCTCTCTCGGCGGTCAGCAGGATGCCGACCGCGTCGGTGACGACCTTCTCCGGCCCGCGGTCTCGTGAGCGGCCGGCGCGCTTGCCGCGCCCGCGCCTCCTGGCCGCCGGGTTGGACGTGATCAGGCCCTCGTCGATCGCGTCCTCAAAGATCAAGTGGAGTGTCGAGCGCCAAGTCTTGACGCTGGAGGCCGCGTACAAGGCCCTCTCCTTCTTCTCCCAGACATCGACGTCGATGCGCAGGATGCCGGCGAGCCCCTTGTCCTCGAAGTCGGGGAGCAGGTGCTCCTCGATGTGGCGCTTGTAGTTCTGCATCGTCGAGGCGGCCAGGTCCTGGGCGCCGTACCAGCGGCTCGCGTACTCGCCGAAGGTCTCCTGGCCGAGTGCCGGGTCACGCCAGTCGCCGCGCCGGTACTTGTTCTCGGCCTCGCTCGCGGCGCGCTGGGCCTCGCCCTTGGTGGCGAACTTGATCGCCTTGCCACTCTCGTCGATGACCGTGAGGTGCTTGCCAGGTGCGGTCTTGTACCGGCCGCGCCAGTAGTTTCCGCGCTTCTCCGCGAAACCCACGCTCCTCCTTTCCCTTGATACGTGGTCGCGTCAGGCGACGGTGTTGAACTGGCTCTGCCTGACGCGGGACGGAGACCGCGCCCGCAGGCGGGTTGTCGGCGCGGCAAGCTGGGGGCGCTGGGGCGCGTTCGCCTGCTGGCCGTGTGTCTTTGCGGCGGCCCGAGCTGTGGACGGCTGGGATGCCCGTGCGGGCCGTTCCTCATGGAGCCGGATGATCTCTGCGAGGTGTTCTGCGGTGAAGCGATACGCGCGGCCAACCCGGGTGAAGGGGATCAGCCGCCGACGGGCCCGGTCCTTGACCCACCAGGCGGAGCAGCCGAGAACAGCAGCAATTTCCTCGGGGAGGTAGAGGCGGGACAGCGCTACCTCGGTGCCTGGCTGCTCAGCCACGCGAGATCGCCTCCTTCGCGGTGCGGAGGTGGAAGGGCAACAGGGCAGGGGGAATGGCCTCTCGGTGCAAGGAGGTTCCTTCTCTGGCGCGGCCGTGCGGATACGGATACGCCGGTCTTGGTGGTTCAGGTACGGGCGAGGTGATGTACGAAGCAGCTGGCCCACCCGGGCAACGCCGTGAGGGCTCGTTCCGCTAACTCGTCTCGGCGAGCAGGGCGAGCGGCGAGACGCCGAGAGCGGCTGCGATGGCGACGAGGTCGTCGACATCGCAACGGCGCTGTCTGCATTCGATGCGGGACAACATCGTGATGGTCATGGGGCGGCCGAGCGCGGTGACCCGTTCGGCCAGCTGACGCTGGGCGAATCCGCGTGCTGTGCGGGCACACACAATGGCGCGGGCGGTCAGCACGCCGGCCGGACCAATTCCCAGAGGGCTTTCAGGCATGGGTCAGTTGTAGCTTCGATTGCGCGGTTTCGGTAACCGGCGATCCGCTGCTATATTCCGCGTCTTTGTTGTCAGATCTGGTCCCCTGAGTCCCGCGAGCGACGCAACATAGCCCGGAATCCGCCGTTGGCCAAATTGCTCCAACCACCCTGATGCCCCATCGCCTACCGGGTCTCTGACGTGGGGTTCCTGCATCGCCCGGCCACATCGCACGTCCGTCAAAGCCGCACCAAAACTGGTTTACCAGTTGCCCCTTTTATGCCGCTTCTTCGTCAACCGCCAATTCGGGTTTACCGTTTTAGGGAAGCCGCACACGACGCGTTCGCCGAGAGCTGTTTGCTTTCTCGGCAGAATGCTGGACTTGTGCGGGGAGGGTGTGGCTGTCTTGGCCATGCGCCCGGAACCCCTGCGGCGCCGAGCACATGAAAAACCCCCGGCGGGCCAACGCCGGGGGCCAAGAAGTCCCTACCGATATCGCCCGTACCTGAACGATCAAGACGGTGACGGTTGCAACGCCACCGGGTGAGGAACCGTCTATGCCCCAACAAGCTACTGCCTTCTTGGCCGTAGTCGCATCCTCGTCGCCGAACTCCTCTGCTCTGCCCACGAAGGCGGGGCGATAGGCATGGCGCGGATACGCACCATCAAGCCGGAAGCCTTCATCTCCGAGTCGCTCGCCGCGGTGAGTGTCCATGCCGAGCGGACCTTCTTCGGCCTGCTCACGCAGGCAGACGACCATGGCCGCTTTCGCGACCAGGCGGCCGTCATCGCCGGCGCCTTGTGGTCCCTGCGCCCCGAGCACGGCCCGCTGGAGGTCGAGGACGACCTCACGCAGCTCGACGGTGCCGGTCTGATCTGCCGGTACGAGGGTGACGACGGCAAGCGATACCTGCACATCGTCGCCTGGGCTCGCCACCAGAAGATCAACCGGCCCAGCGGCAGCCGCTGCCCGGCTTGCCCGCACCACCAGGGCAGCCGATCGGCCGAGGTCGCCCCGCCTGTTCACGGAGTCCTCCGTGAACAGGCCGTGAGCCCTCATGGGGGAAGCCCTGAGGGGTACCGCGAACGTAGCGAGCCATCCGTGAACCGGGAAACCGCAGGTCAGGGCAATTTCAGTGAGCCCTCACCACAACGACACGAGGTCGCAGTGAGGACTCAGGGTCCGGATCTAGGACCTAGGATCCTGGATCTAGGATCACCTCCGGTGGGGAGCGCAAGCGCCCCCGCGCCCCCGGCTGCCTCGAGTTCGGCCTCGGTCAAGGATCTGGTCGGCGAGTACGTCGCCTCATGCGAACACCGGCCGCCCAGCGACGTGCTCGGCCACCTCGGCCGAGTGGTCACCAAACTGCTCGGCGAGGGTGTCGCACCCGACCACATCCGCGCCGGGATGAGCCGCATGCGCGCCAAGGGCCTGTCCGTAAGCCTGCTACCGAGCCTGGTCAACGAGGCCATGAACGCTCCGCAGGCAGCTGCCGCCCCGCACCGAGCGTGGACCAACCCGGCGCCCGCTGACGTCGAGGCGGCCTACGGGGGCCAGCTGTGACCACAGCCACCACCAGCCGGGAACCGCAGCGCATCAACACCCTGGCCGCCCGCCTCGGCACGATCCTCGCCGACCGGGGCATCGATCCAACTACCTCACCTGCCGAGGCCCCTTCGGAACGGGTGACCGCGCTGGAACTGGCCGAGGCCCGCATCCCGCCCCGCTACCGCCACGCCCTCGCCGGCCAACAGCAGGTTGCCGCCTGGGTCGACGAGGTGGCCCTCGCCGCGCGGCCCGGCCCGAGCGGCACTCGAGGCATCGCACTCGGACCGTCCCTGCTGATCGCCGGGCCCACCGGCACCGGCAAGACGCACCAGGCGTACGGCGCGGTGCGGTCACTGCTGACCGCCGGTGTGCGACTGCGGTGGGAGGCAGCCACCACGGCCGACCTGTACGCCCGCTTGCGCCCACGCCCCGGCCACGACGCCGAGCGCGACCTCGCCACTCTCAGCAGCTGCCCGCTGCTGATCCTGGACGACCTCGGCGCAGCCAAGCAGTCGGAGTGGACCGAGGAGATCACGTACCGGCTGATCAACCGCCGCTACACCGACCTGCTCCCCACCCTCATCACGACCAATCTGCCGACCGCCGCGCTGCGCGACGCCGTCGGCGACCGCGTCGCCTCCCGTCTCGCCGAGATGACCACGACCGTCGTCCTCACCGGCGCCGACCGCAGACGCCAGCCCGCCGCCTGACCGCACGGCGCCGACCGCACCTGCTCGCCTTCACCACGCCGCCCGCCCGCGCCCACGCCTGCCCACACGGCGCGGCGGGCCTATGGAGACCCCCTGTATGACGCAACTCGCCCTGCCCGCACTCGGGCGCTGGAACGCGATGTCTCTCGCGCTTACCGCCCTCCTGGTCGCATGCACGGTGCTGCTGGTCGGCTGGCTGATCTACCGACGCGCTCTCCGGAACCGCGGCAAGCGACAGCCCGGAACGCCCGCAGTCAGGGTCGCCGCACTGGCTGCGGTCGGATGTACCGCCTACAGCGCCGACACCAGCTGGCGGTTCGCCGCCGACTACCTGGACATGAGCGGCACCACCGAGCGCACCGCGATGTTCGCCGCTGCCGAACTCGCCCTCTTCGCCACGGCACTGCTGGCGCGGCAGAACCTGCACGGCCCCAAGCAGGCACCCGGCCTGCCCGGCGTCCTGACCTGGGTGATCACCGCTGTGCAGGTGATCCCCGCGTACGCCGAGTCGGGTGTGGTCGGCGGCACGGTGCGGGCCTTCGTGGGCCCGGTCATGGCCGCACTGCTCTGGCATCAGGCCATGGGCATCGAACTGCGCATCCGCACGCCCGAGGCCGCCTCCCACAGCATCCTCGCCCGGGTCGGACGCGAAGTACGCGAACGCCTGCTCTCCCGCCTTGGGATCGCCGACGATCGTGATGCCGTGCAGATCACCCGCGACCGTGCCACCCGCCGAGCCGTCGCCTTGGCCGCGCACCTAGCGGAGCGAACCCAAAAGCAGCGCGCTAGCTGGCGAGGCCGGCGCACTTCACGACGGCTGTCACAGGCCATCGCCCGAGCCTCGGTGGGCATCGACCAGCGCCAGCGCGAAGTGCTGCTGCACCAGCTCGCCGTCCGCCGTCACGCGACAGCGCTGGCCACGATCGAACTGCCATCGCCTTGGACCGCTTTCACTCCAGGCGGGGACGCCACGCACCACGTCGGGACGAGATACCCACGCAGCCGATCGGGTGCCGACTACGCCTCGGAGACCGAGGAAGCCACGGAACACCCCGCCCCTGGGCTTCGTCCCGAGTTCCTGCCTCCTCGATCTGTGCAGAGCCAACTTCCCCTGCACGATTCGGCACCCACTCCCGAGAGCACCGAGTCGCGCTCCGAAGAAGACGTCCCTACGACGCAACGCTACGGACGCCCTCCCGGTGCCGAAATGGACGAACTACTCGCCATCGGCCGCGAGGCCATGGCAGTGCACGGAACGGGGACCCGCGCCGTGCTACGGAACGCCATCCGCAACGCCGAACTCACCATCTCCGAGAACCGGCTCACCGAACTCAAGGGGCTCCTAGCCGCTGAGCGGGGCGCCAAGAACAGCCTTCCCACGGGCTGACCGGATATCCGGTCAGCCAGAAACGCTGGCACGGGGACCTGCGGACCATCAGCTCCGCCTGGCCCCAGCCCCCTCATTCGCGCCGCTATGCCAGACACGGCCCTCCCCCGCGAATCCCCTCGAACCAGTGGGAAGCAGGGCTGTTGCCCATCAGCCGGCCTGATCCGCCACTCCCCCTCTCCCACCAGGAGCTTCTCTCCATGCACGATTCGTGCACCAGCAGCCAGGACCACCACCAGAACGAGACACAAGCCATCCCAGCCCCAGGCGAAGCAAGTTGGAGGTTCGGACACTCCCCCGCAGGGGGAGCGCCCGAACCCGACCCCTCCCCGGGGGTGGCGGGGCACGTCCGGCACCAGGGGGCGCCGGACGGGAAAGCTGCGGCCGAGGGCGGATCGCAGCCAAGTACGGCCGGACGCAAGCGCCGGGCCAAGGGGAAGTCCCGTCCACGTGACAAGAAGCAGCGCCCCGCCCAGAGCGTCCGCCTCAACGAACGCGAACACGCCATCATCCAGGCCGGCGCCGACGCCGTCGGCATGAGCGTCGCCGGCTTCCTCGCCCACTCCGCCCTGGCCGCCGCCCGCGACCAGACCCGCACCGCCGCCACCATCGCCGCCGACCACGATGTCCTCACCGAGCTGTTCGCCACAGGCCGCAAGCTCGGCTGGGCCGGCAGCAACCTCAATCAGATGACCAAGACCCTCAACTCCGGCGGCGACATCGCCCGCATCGAGGAAGCCCTCACCGATATCCGCCGCGCGGCCACCGCCACCAGGAACGCTGTCGAGCGGATCAACAACGCCCAGAAAGACGAGACCTCTTGATCCCCCGCATTCACAAACAAGGCAGCAGCACCCGCGGGCTGCTCAACTACCTCTACGGCAAAGGCACCCGCGAGGAGCACGTCAACCCGCACCTGGTTGCCTCCTTCGACTACATGGCACCCGACCCCGGCCGCGACCCCTCCGCGACGAAGGAAGATCTTCAGCGGCTTCTCGACCAGCCACTGCACCTCCTCGACGAAGACCAGCGACCCGCCAAGCACGTGTGGCACTGCTCCGTACGCGCGGCAGGCACCGACCGCATCCTCAGCGACGAGGAGTGGGGCGACATCGCCCGTCGCATCGTGGCCGCCACCGGCATCGACTCCGGCGGCGCAGACAGCGCCGGGTGCCGGTGGGCCGCCGTCCGCCACGCCGACGACCACATCCACATCATCGCCACCCTCGTACGTGAGGACGGCCGCCGCCCCGACCACCACCGCTCCGGAAAGCGCGCCCAGGCCGAGGCCCGCCTGATTGAAGCCGACTATGGCCTCCACCGCGTCACACCAGGCGACGGCACCGCCGCCAAGCGGCCCACCAGCGCTGAACGCCACAAGGCGGAGCGCCAGGGCCGGGACCGCACCGTACGGGAGGAGTTGCGCGAAACCGTCCGCCGCGCGGTCGCCGGCGCCGCCACCGAGCAGGAGTTCTTCGACCGGCTCAAGGACTCAGGACTCCTCGTACGCACACGAGTCCTGCCCTCCGGCGACCTGAAGGGCTACACCGTCGCCCTCCCAGGCGACCACAACAAGGACCACGAACCGGTCTTCTACGCCGGCTCGACGCTCGCCCCCGATCTGTCCCTGCCGCGCATCCAGGCCCGGTTCGACACAACTGCAGTCGCGACCGCACCGGACAACGGCGGCCACCAGGACCATCCCACGCAGCGGCCCGCACCGTCCGCCGCACGACGAAACACCACTGACGCCGTATGGGTGGCCCTGCTCGCCCTCGACCGAAGCGACGATGGTGCGGCAGCCGCGCAGATCGCAGCGACCGGCGAAGTCCTCGACGCCCTCGCCAAGACCTCTGCCCTCTACACCAGGCAGGAACTACGTGAGGCAGCTCTGGCATTCGAGCGGGCCTCCCATTCCCACACTCGTGAGAAATTCCGCCACAGCCAACAACTACGACGCGCGGCCCGAGACCTGATCCGCAGCGGACCAGCACTCGGCCGGGGCGAGGACGGCGCCACCACGGCAATGGTGATCGACATGGCGTTCTTCCTCGTCACCGCCGCCGCCCACTGGCACGGAAAGAAGCAGCACGCCCAGCAGGCAGCCGCCGCCCACCAGGCCGCCGAGCACCTGCGGGCTGCCTACCGGACCGCCGCTGCCCAGCCCCTCGACGCCCTGTACCAACGCGGGCGGCACCTGGACCGCCCTCTCCTGCGACGGCAGACGACGATGCTGCGCGAGATACTGCCGGAGCTGGCCGAGCAAATTCTCGCCGAGCCCGGCTGGTACGCCCTCGCCGTCACCCTCACCGACGCCGAGAACGCCGGCCACTCCCACGCCACGCTCCTCGCGGAGACGGTTGGGCAACGGGAATTGGAGAGCGCGGAGTCGATCAGCGACGTGCTCGTGTGGCGGCTGCGACGGGCGGCAGACCTGCCCGCCGACGCCACCGACATGTGGCCCCACAAGAACGGAGCAGAGCGGCCGATGCGCAGTGCGCAGGGCCCGGCACAGAGACGGACAGGCCCTCGCGGCCGCAGGCCGTGACTGTGGCCATGTGAATACGGCCTGGGGCTCAGTCGTGAGGCGTGGGAAACAGGCCGGTACAGCCCGAAGCCGGGCCTCTCGATTCGGGAGGCCCGGCTTCGCAGTGCGGGACGGCAATCAACCAGCTGGGGTACGCAGGAGGCGGTCCCGCGTGCTCTCTGGTAGCACCCGGCGCAGGACCGGTGCGGTGGAGCTGAGTGAGTTGGCGAACGCGGCGACGAGGTCGTGCGGCACGCTGGCACCGAAGGACGCGGCCCACAGGTACGGCGCGCCCATGGCGGTCTCAGCCCACGCCTGCCATCCGGCCGGTCCCGCTTCGTCCGGCTCGACGGTCAGAGCGCGGGGATTGGTGTCCTGGATGAGGGGTGGGACCTCACCAAGGCTGAGATGGGAGGTGAAGGTGGGGTGCATCCCCACCTCGTCGGGCTGGTCGACGTCGCGGAGCCAGCCGTGCTCGGCGACAACGTCCATAACGAGCTCGGGACCGGTGTGCGCCGTGGCGGGCTGGTCGCGGGCGTCGAGCGCGAGGAGGAAGTCGCTGAGGACCTCACCCGGGATGCCGGGGGTGAAGTAGGCCGACCACCGCGCAAGCGGGCTGTCTGGGTGCTCGCGGGCGGAGATCTGCCAGGCGATCGGCAGCTCGCCCAGGTGGAACGGCTCATCCGGCAGCACCCATTGGGCCCACCGGAGGGTGTCGGGGCTGATGTGGAGGACGGTGCTGCGCACGACCTGCCGGTCCTCCGGTGCCTCGTTGGGCTCCTGCCGTCCGCGAACGATCACAAGGCTGGTCCAGCCGAGGCCGGCGAGCGTGTCAGCGACGGCGTCGTAGAGACGTCCGTCGTCACCGGCCAGGTGCCGGGGACCGACCCAGTACGCAGGCGGGGCGCCCCGGTTCGGGGTCGACGGGTCGACGGGTCGAGCAGAGGGTCGGGATACAGGGGCGCCTCCAAGGGCTGGGTGTGGGTCTACTTGCCGCCGGCAACGCGGCGAGGGCGGTGCGGCGGCGCCTGGGCGGAAGCCTGTCAGTTCAGAGCGACGGCTACCTCGGGCGGCAGGCGCCCGAGCCAGCTGTCCGCGCCACCGCCCTTCAGCCAGATAGACGACGGGCCGTCCGATCTCGTCGCGGGCTTCCACGACCTGTGTCGCGCGGTGGGCCATGGGGAAAACAGGTTCATCGCCAGCCGCAGGGGGCGGTCCGGTCACAGACGGACAGGCGATCAATGAGATCACCGACGGTCATTCCCGAAGACTCCAGGGGAAACGTCCTTGCATCCGGGCAGCGGGCTGACGGACGCGGAGTACCACCCCGTTCGGTGAGCGAGGGGGCTGGCAGCGCCGAGTCAGCTGACGCCGGCTGGCGTGCTCATCGAGGACGGGTGGTTTCCAGCACGCGCGTCACAGCGGCGGCGACGATATCGGCCGGCGTCTCAGTGTCGAAGGAGATGCTGTACCCAGGGACGGCCGAACGGAGACCAGCCCAAGTAGAACCGGCCGTCCTTCGAATTGACGTGCACGTCGGCACGGTCGTCCACAACCATGTGGAAATCCTCGGCGGAGAACTGATCCATCACGAGCATGGGCTGGCCCGGGCCAAGCTGCCAGTCGCGCACTTTCAGGGCCTTGACGGTGGTGGAGAAGCCGGGCTGATGGGAGCCACGGTCACGGCGATCACCTCTCTGACCTGGGGTTTCGGAAGGTCGTCTACCTTGACATCCCTCTGCACCCGCTGGCCAGTCTTTCGCGGCTCTTTCCTGTCTGCCCCCGGCGAACTGGGGCACGGGCTACTCTCCTGCGTCGTCCGAAGCACCGCATGGGAGCGGTCCACCCCAGCCACGCCCCTCTGCGCGGCAACAGCGTGAGCCGCGTCAATGTCACCGCCGACGGAGGCCAAGACCATCATCTGAGACCACTCGCCGCCTTCTCGCCCGCTGGCAGGTGACCTCCGACCTAGGACATCCCATATGCAGCGGCAGCCGACCTCAGGGGACAGCACTGCCGTATCCCGAAGAAACCCCGTGCGCACGATAGGCAGAGTGCTGATAGTTGCTGCATGGATGCGATTGACGCTGCGCGTGCCGTTGTAGAGGAACACCACCCTGACGCTCGGGCTGCGTTCCTGGGAGGCAGCGTCGTGACAAGCCGCCGCACAGCGATGTCGGACCTCGACATCGTGGTGCTCCTCCACGGATCCCCAGCCCCGTACCGGGCAAGCCTCCGGAACGGTGAGTGGATGTGTGCCGACGGGCTGCTGCTCTTCGACACCGATGGAGTCGGGGCGCACCTCGCCGCTGAGGCCCGGAAGCTAACCGCCGCGGGACCACCCACGGTGTCGGCTGAAGAGATCGACGACTGCCGCTACGCGATCACCGACCTCCTCGACGACCTCGTGGGAAGCACCGACCAGAGCGAACGGTTGTTCATTGCCACCGAACTGGTGCGACGAACCGGCGAGATGGCGCTGACCGTTGGCGGATCTTGGGGCGGGGGCGGGAAGTGGCTGGCACGCCGTCTTGAGACCACGGCGCCGGGGCTTAGCATGCGCCTGCACGATGGCCTAAGTGAAGTATTGGCGGGGAGGATTGGGCCCCTCGTGACAGTCGTGGACGAGGTGGTGGAGCAGGTCGGCGGCCGGTTGTGGGTCGGCTACAAGCGCGGCGGAACTCCATGAACGAGGTCACCGTAGGGCGGCAGGCCCGCTTTGGAGTGGTCGCGCATCGCGCACGTACAGCTCGGCCTCACGGTGTCGCACAGAGGCCAACCGGAATGGCGCCGACCCACCGATGTGGGCCGGCCACGGACTGCCTGCCGTGTGCCCCGGCGCTGCGAGGCCGTGCCGTGAGCGACGTCGAACTCGTAGAAGCCTCTTGCCAGTGGCTCTCTGCGTTTCGTCGCTTCGACACCCGACTTCGTGGGTGCTCCAGAACTATCCTGGGTACGGCTACTCATGCGTCGCGCAATGCTGACGCCTACCGTCACACGCGTGATCAAGAGCCCTGTACGTAGAGCCCGGGCCGTCGGGCGGTCCGTCCTGTATGCCGTCACCGGGCTCGTGACGGTGGTGCTTTCAGTAGCTGCCGTGGTGGCGGGGAACTTCGTGTGGAACGGCGCGCCGTATCCGTCGGCCGACCCGGACGCGGTCGCGCAACGGCTCAAGGCCCGGTCCGACGAGGTGTACGACGGCTTCGCGCTGCCCGAAAAGTACGCCGCGGACTCGGGCAGGGTCGATACCGGCGCCTGTTACTACGGCGGGCTGCGGAGCATTGCCCACATTGACGAGGCACGAAGCGACGTCCGCAGCTTCGGACTCGATTGGAGCGTGCCCGACGTCCCCGAAGCCACCGCCCGAGTCGCGCAGCAGCGCGTGCGCCAGCAGCTGGTGCAGCAGGGTTGGAAACTCACCCACGAAGGCGACCGTGCAGGCCCAACCTCCCGCGAACTGGGCTTCCGATTCGAAAACCCGGAAGGCGGCGACCAGGTCGACGTGCAGTGGAACGACTCGACCACGACTCTGTTCATCAGCGTCTACGCCCCCTGTGGGCAGGTTCCCGACGAGTTCGTGGAGTACGACTGGCCCGAGGCGGACTGGCACCCGAAAGAGCAATCCGCTGGGCTTCGAAGGGCCCCTCCCGCCCCTGAGTCGGCCGCTCCATTGGGGTTACTACCAGCACCTGGCCAGCCGTACTCCCGCATGTCGGTGATTCACTCGTAAGGCGGGGTGGCCCAACTGGGCCAACCCGTACTTCGCCGCACTACACAGGCGCGTGCCTCGTGCCGTGGGCAGTGGTCAGGTCCAGCCAGATCGGCTCAAGGCTCCATCGCCAGGGTATGCACCTCGTCAGCGCAGCCCCATGACAGGGTGACGCCGGCGCCCCCGTGCCCATAATTGTGTACGACCACGATGCCGTCCTCCCGATACTCCGCCTCCACGCGGACTGCGGAGCGGGTCGGCCGAGCTCCGATGCGGTGTTCAAGGACACGGACCTGGGCGAGACGGGGTTCGATCTCAGCGCAGCGGGCGAGGATGCCGGCCGCTGCCTTGTCGTCGGGGGCCAGGTCGCCCTCGCCGTCTATGGCCGTGCCGCCCAGGACGACGGTGTCGCCGTGAGGGTAGAAGCACAGCAGGTCCGGTGAGGAACCGGTGTCCTCGGAGAAGAACTCGGTCAGGCCCGGGTTGGTGACGACGACGTGCTGGCCGCGGATTGGCCGGAGGGCGGGGTCCGGGACCAGGTTGCGGGCGCCGAGGCCCGTGCAGTTGACGATCACCGCGGCGAGGCCGGCTTCGGCTAGTGAGGCGAGGCGCCGCTGCTCGACCGTTCCCCCGGCGGCGTGGAGACGGCGTAGGAGGTAGTCCAGGTAGAGGGGCATGTCGATCAGCGGCACGGCGAATCGGTATCCCGCTGTGAAGCTGGCCGAAAGCTCGGCTGGGTCACACGGCCGGAAGCCCGGCAGCGTGGTGGCCCAGTCCGGCGGAGCCTCCGCCGTACGGGATGCCTCAATGCCGCTCGTAAGCCGGACGCCCGTAGCCGGGTCCTCGGCCAGTTTCCGGAAGACCTCCAGGGACCGCTGTCCCCACTGGTCGACCTTGTCCTTCGGCTCGACCAGGTACGGGCCCCACATCGCCCCCGCCGCAAGCGACGTGACGCCGGGCACCTGCTCGGCGATCACGTGCACCGATGCCCCGGCCTCGGCGAGAACGACGGCGGTGGTGAGCCCTGCCACCCCAGCCCCGACAACGACAACGCGTTCCCCTGCGGTCATGATCCTGACCCTAACGGCCGGGTGGCGTCGACGGGGCATGTCGGGCGAGTGCGTCCTCCAGGACCGGCAGGAAGCTGCGTACGTGAGGGTTCCGCTGTCGGCGGCGGAGGTCGGCGGCCAGCTGGTGGAGCAGGATCGCACTGCGGGGTGAGCGCACGGCGTCGAGGCGGTCGGCAGCGATCCGGCCGATGTCGCAGGCCGCCTCCAGGTCTCCGTGGGCACTGTGGCCGAGTGCCAGCCAGGCGCCCTCGAACATGGCTCTGCGCTGGCTGGGATCTCCGCGCGGAACGTCGTACGCCCCGGACCGGAGCATCTCGCTCCCCTGGGCGAGGAAGTGGCGGCTCTTGGCTTCGCTGCCCGCCTTCTGCTGCGCGCGGCCCATCTGGACGAGACCGTAGCCGGCCTGGCAGTCCAGGTGGTTGTCGGTGAGGAAGTACATCCAGCGGGGCTCCTCTTGGCCGCCGTCCCGGCTCGCGATCAGTTCTCGGGCGGAGCCGCAGGTGTGGGCGAAGTCGTTGTCACGGCCCGCTGCGGCGTACGCGTAGGCGAGTCGTGACAGGACGGATGCCCGGACAGCGGGCGGGGCAGCGTCGCTTGCGCGGCGGGCGGCCTCGCCGAGCGCGATGGCGTCTGCGGGATGTCCCCGGCTCGCTGCCTGGAAGGAGAGGTCGCCGAGGATGTGCGCGCACAGCGGCAGATCGTTGACCTGATGTGCGGCCCGCAGCGCGGTGGCGAAGTAGCGCTGCGCCAGACCGTGATCGGCCGCGTCGAAGGCCATCCAACCAGCGAGCTGGCCGATCTCGGCGAGCGCGCGGATCAGACGGATCGCCACGGCGGGCGAGTGCCCGCCTTCGTGGATCAGCAGCCCCACCGCGCGGAACTGCGCGCCCACGTAGGGCAGATGCCGTGCTCCTCCGTGTTCGTCATCGAGCATCTGGAGCATGGGCAGGTGTTGCTCCACCTGGTCCACGAGCGGATCGGCGCCGATCGACGGCGTCATCCGGGGCGTGTACTGGCCGCGCCCCGCAGTGCCGTCGAGGTACTGGGCGACGACTGCGAGAAGCCCCGCGCCCGAGATCGCGAGGAATCGGCGTCGGTCGACGAGCCCTCCCATCACCCAGTCCTCCACGATCGCCTCCATCCCCTGCACGGTCCAGGGCCGTGCGAGATCGGTGTCCGCCGGGACGAGCGCAGAGGAGTCGCCCGCGCGACCCTGCCACAGTTCGGCCACCGAGATGGCTCTGCCCAGTTCCTGGGACAGTACATAGGCAGCCATCATCGGTAACGGCGAGCGCGGCAGTGAGCCGGCGTCCCTCCAGTGGTACGGCGCCGATTCGGCCACCGTCCCCACGCCGAACACCCTGTTGAGCTTCCGAGCGAGCGCCTTCGGGCTCCATCCGAGTTCGTCGAGGCACCCCGCCAGTACCGCGTTGGGTTCCCCTGCCTGTAGTGCCACGTGCGACCACCTCATGCCCCAGCGGTTCGTCGATCCACTCGCGCTCCCCATGGTGATGCCCACAGTCGACTGAATCACCTGCATCGCAAGGACGTTGACCGAGTTGACCCACTGATGGGGTCCTGCGGGGCCGCCCTTCTCCGGTGTTCTTGGTTCCCGGCAGAAGGCGCCGCCTTCGACGCCGACGGAGAAAGGGGTGGGCCTTGGAAAACAGGATGAGTACCTTCCGAGACCGTCCGGGCAGTGTCCTGGAGTGCGATAGCGGGCGACCGGCCTCCGTACCGGTGCACCGGCATGTTGATGGCGGCGGCACAACCACGCTGATCACTGATCTCCCCTACGGCCCGAGGGCGGCCGAGATCGCTCGGGAGGCCGTCGCGGTGGCGCTCCACGGAGCCACGCAGGCAGACCTGCTCGATGACGCTCGCCTGATCGGATCCGAACTCGCAACGAACGCGTTCACGTCGGGCAGCCCGCCCCTGGTCCTGTGCGTCGACCGCAGGAGCCCGACCGCCGGCAGCCTGGAGGTCGAGATCACCATGACCGACGGCGGTTGCTCGCTCCCTGGTCCTCCTTCCCCGCCGGTGCCCGAGGAGGAGGCCGAATCGGGACGGGGACTGGTCATTGTCGAGGCCCTGGCCGACGCCTGGTCACTGACGACCGGTACCCACGGCACCCGCGCCTGGTGCCGTCTCACACGCAGGGCCCTCACTTCACCCGCCGACACCGATTGATCCCGCCCACGAGATCCCGTTTTTGAAGGAGGCACCACACGGTGCGCATCCACCATGCGACCCCGCCGCCCCCGCCCACAGACGTGCCGGAAGCCACTCGCCAGCCCCGAGTCGTCGTCGCCCTCCACGAGGGCTTCTACGGCGCCGAGTCAGGCACCGGCTTCAGCAACCGCGCCTTCCTCACGGTACTCGCCCGCCTGCTGCCGACGGGCCGCCTGTCAGTGATCACCCCGCACGTTCCGGAGACAGCGGGAGCATACGATCCGCGATGGGCGGACGAGGTCCAGCAGATGCTGCGGCAGGCCGGGGCCGAGGTCATCACGATTCCCGAGGTCCACGCGCCGCCGGACTCGGTCCACGGCTCCGTGCAACTGTGCGACCTGGCGGGCGAGGCAGCCATGCGCATCGCAGATCGCGCCAGCCGCTGCCTTCTCATCGGCCTCGATGTCCCCTTCCTCGGGCTCGCCCCCTACACGTCCCCGACCATGGACCTGCTGCTCGTCCCCCGCTCCACCGCGGCGCTGGCACGGCCTAAGGACCTGTCCCGAGTCCGCTGGGAGCGCGACGCCCTGCGGGCGGCGACCGTCCGGGGCGGTCGGATCGGCGCCATCTCCACCCACATGCGAGGCCACCTCGTCACGAGCTGCGCCGTCCCGCGGGCGAGCATCGTCAGTATCCCGAACGGGCTGATCCAGGAGGAGATGACCAGGCCGGCGATCGTGCCGCCCCTGCCCTTCAGCGGCCGAGCCGGATTCCTCCTGGCCATGGGACGCGCCGTGCCCACCAAGGGATTCGAAGACCTCCTGGAGGCCCTGCACGTTCTGAAGGTACGAGGGGTCCGCGTTCCGCACCTGCTGCTGGCAGCCGTAACTTCGGACGATCACGAACACCCCACCCCGTACCAGGAGTACCTGGCCGCACGCATCCGCGCGTGCGGCCTGGACGCAACGCTGATCACCCGCTTCACCCCTGCGGTCCGCGCCTGGCTGCACAGCCCGGCCCTGCGTGCGGTCGTCGTTCCCTCACGTGAGGAGCCCTTCGGGCGGATACCCCTGGAGGCGTTCGCGGCAGGCGCGGGCCCGGTCGTCGCGACCACGGCGGGCGGACTGGCCCAGACCGTCATCGAGGGCGAGACTGGATTCACCGCCGCTCCGGGGAACCCCAGGTCCCTGGCCTCCGCCATTCACCGCGCCCTGACCGCCCTGCCCCGAGAGCGCGACCGCCTCCGGCACGCCGGGACGGCCCTGGTGCACTTGCGCCACGACTACGAGGCCAGCATCGCCTCCGTCATCGGTCGTATCACCCCGTGGGCTCTGGTGCCTTCGCTCACCGCAGAGGGCAGGGCTCGATGAACCGGCCGGTGGCGCTCATCAGCCTGGAGTCCCCGCACTCCTTCTGGCGGTTGTCCGCCGAGCACGAACGTTTCCTGCATGCCGCCTTCCCTGACGTCGAGTTCCGCACGGCAACCGAGGAGGACGTGCCGCACCGGCTGGCCGACGCCCACGTCTACTTCGGCTGGAGGTTCGAGCCGTCGTGGCTGGTCGGCGCGCCTCATCTGAAGTGGATCGCCTCCCCGGCCGCCGGCAGCGACCATCTGCCCGTCGTCGAGGCCCACTTCGCCGGAGTGGCTCTGACCCGCTCGTACGGGTTCCACGGCCGGCCCATGGCCGAGCACGCCATGGGGCTGGTCCTGGGCTTCTCCCGCGGGCTGTTCACGAGCCAGCGCGTCCAGGCAAACCGGACCTGGTGGAAGGACGACCTGGCCGAGGAGTTCTTCGACCTGGCCGGGGCGACGATGACCATCGTCGGCTGCGGCAGCATCGGAGGACACCTCGCCCGTGCCGCCCGAGCCTTCGGCATGGACGTGATCGGAGTACGCCGGACACCGCCCGCAGCTTCTGGGGACGGGATCACGTGGATGCACACCTCGGCGGTGCACCAAGCGGTCGCCGTGGCCGACGTGGTGGTAGATCTGCTGCCCGCCACCCGGTCCACGGACCACTTCTTCGACCACGGCCTCTTCGCGACCTGCAAGCCCGGCTCTCTCTTCCTCAACCTCGGCCGTGCGGCAACCGTCGACCAGTCGGCCCTCCTGGCCGCCCTCAACGCCGGTCGCCTTCGAGGTGCCGCCTTGGACGTCTTCGACCCGAGACCCCTGCCCGCCCGCCATCCACTGCGGCTCCACCCCCGGGTCGTGCTCACACCGAAGAGCTCGACGCTCTGCCGCACGTACATGGACGAGGCGGTCGCGTTCTTCATCGACAACCTGCACCGCTACCTCGCCGGCCAGCCGCTCAACGGCCTGGCCGAGACCCCCGATGCCCGCTTTCCCCTCGCAGGAGGCTGACCCGATGCACACCGCATGCCACCGCGACCTCGTCGCCGCCTTCGCAGCGACCGGCCGCAACCACCCCTACCTGGCCTTCACCCTGAACTCCCTGTGCAACCTCGACTGCGTGTTCTGTAAGCCCCGCTGCATGCCGGACTACGGGCACAAGGACCGCCCCCTGACCGCCTCCGACTACGCGGCCATTGCCGCCGAGGCCGGAGCCTGGAAGATCAGGAAGGCACACTGCTCCGGCGGCGAACCGACCCTGCGGGCAGACATCCTCGACGTGATCGCGGGCCTCGCGGACGGCCTCGGGCCCGACTCCACGATCGGCATGACCAGCCACGGCAACCTGCGCCGCGGGCTGAGCGTCGAGAAACTCCACCGCGCTGGCCTGACGTACCTCAACCTCAGCCTCCACAGCCTCGACCCGACACGGTCCGCCGCGATCATGGGCGGCGGCGACCCCCGCACCACCCGGCGCACCCTCGACACCGCCCTCTCCCTCGGCCTGCGAGTGAAGGTCAACTGCGTTCTCCAGCGCACCTACCTGGACGACGCCTTCGCCGTGGCGGAGCTCGCCCGCGACCTGCCCATCGCCGTCCGCCTCATCGAACTCCAGAACATCGGCCCCGCACAGGCCCTGTTCGACACCGAGTTCATCAGTGAGGCGGACGTCCGCAGCCGTCTCCACGAGTGGTTCGCGAACGCCGGCGAGGTCCCCCGGGACCAGCTCGGCGTCCGCAGCCCCGGCCGCTACCTGAACCCCGAAGGCTGGGCCGGCTCGATCGGCTTCATCTCCAACTCCAGCTGCGCCACCTGCTCCGACGCCAACCGGATCAAGATCACCCCCACGGGTGTGGCCCGCCCCTGCATCCTCCACAACCGCGACATCCCGCTGAAGCCCCATCTCACCGACGACACCCTCGGCAACGCCTTCGCCCACCTCTTCCAAGCCATGCTCGAACGCAACACGAACGACGCCTGGCAGGGCTTCCACTACGTCGACTACGACCTGCGCTGGGACCGCATGGAACGCCCCGAAGGCGCCCCGGTCCTGCCCTTGCTCCCTATCCTCGCCACGGACACGGCCCGGCCCTCCTGCGCCCGCGCCTCCACCGGGGAGCGGTGATGGTCGTGGTCGAGGCGCCGCCCCTCTACTCGGGGCTCGAAGCGCTGTACGAGCGTGAGCTGGAGGCCCACGGCGTCGGTGCGGTGATGCTCACCCACAAGTGGCAGCCGGCCGACCTCCTGGCTCCCCACTCCGACGTCGACGTACGTATTCTCCTTCCCGAGGCCCCCGCGGATTGGGAGGAGTGGAATCAGCGCCTGGTCGCCGCGCACACCGCCGCGGTCGCCCAGGAGGTCTCCCACAGACGTCTGCTGGAGCATCCGCCCGGCTTCGTGTTCACCCTGGCCGAGGCGGACGGCCGGCTCGTCTCGGCGCCCGAGCTCGCGACCTGGTCGCTGATCAGCGGGAGCGCCCGGGACTTCCAGCGCTGGAAGTCCCAGGCTCAGATGGCGTCCTGGTGCGAGGTCGACGAGCGGTTCTACCGAGGAATCCTCCAGGCCCGTCTGGGCGGCCGGTACCAGCTTGCAGCGGACAGCACGGACAACGTGGTCGCGGACATCACCGCGTACCGGCGCCACTGCGTGGCCTGGCACTACCTCGCCCCGTGTTGGTTCGCCGCCGCCGCGCTCGCGACACGGACCCGCTGCCCCGGCAAGACGGCTGCCCTCACCCAGTGGCGCCCGGATGGACTGGACCGGTATGCCGAGCTGTTCCTCCGGCACTCCGAGGACGCACCCGACGCGCGTCCCCGGAGTCCGCGCCACCTGCTCCGCTCTGCCCATGTCGCCCTGGAGGCGGCCATGCACCGCGTTCCCGACGTGGGCCGGCCCGCCGACAAGCGAGAGGAGTCCACCTGTACCGACTGGGTGATGACCGCCGGAATGCTCCGCGTACGCGTCGCCCGATGGCTGTACTACCTCGATCCGCCGCCCGGCGTCGCGACCGAGTACCTGATCCGGAGGGAGGCGAAGGAACTCCGATCCGCCACGCGGACCCTGAACGCGCTCGCGGAGGACGAGGCCACTCCCGTCCAACGGCTGGCCGCCCGGATGGCCGGGCTGATCCCCACCGGACCGACGACCGCCGACACCCTGCGCGCGACCCTCGCTCGCTGGCACCGACAGAAGTCCACGGTGCAGGACTTCCTCAGCCTCGCGCCCAGTGACCTCCACCCCTGACACAAGGAGCCTCGCCATGCCCTCGCGTGTGTCCCTCCCACGCGCCCTCAAGACGGCGAAGATCAAGATCACGACGAAGTGCAACCGGTCCTGCGACTTCTGCATCTTCGCCGACGGCGCCCAGGGCGAGAACATGTCCCTGGAGCTCTTCTCCACCATCCTCGCCCGGCTGGAGACCATCCCCTTCCAGCAGCTGCACATCAACGGCGGTGAGCCCACCGTTCACCGGGACTTCCCAGCGCTCAGCGAAGCGGCACGCACCCGCCTGCCGGACAAGGTCATGGTCCTGGGCACGAACGCCATCACCCTGGCCCGTAACAAGCGGATCATGGAGGCCGCGCTCCGCTCGTACAACCAGATCCTCATCGGCTGCGACGACGAGCACGAGAACTACGCCGAGGTACACGCCGTCGTCCCCCGCCTTCGCGCAGCCGGGAAGACCGTGGTCGTCAACAGCGTCCTGGAAGGCATCAGTTCCTCCAAGCTCGTGGCGCTTGCACAGCTGTGCGACAGGTACGGCGCGATCCACGTCACCAACCACGTGCACCACGTCGACGTCGGCCAGTCGGCGAACGATCTGCGCGGCATCTGCGACCGCTACCTCGACCAGCACCTGATGATTGAGATGGACGGGTCCTGCTATCGCTGCTTCAACGCCATGGCCAAGGACGACAGCGAATTCAGCATCTGGGACGAGGACTTCGCGGCCAAGGTGTTCGCGCCCCGAGGCCACCACTTCCGGTTCTGCTCGCGCTGCCACGAGTACACCGACTCCGGCGCCGCTCTCGTCCCCGCCCCCGCCCTCACCATCTGAGTCCCAGACCGGAGGTACACGACCATGCCCGCAGTCCTCGGACTGAACTTCCACCACGACACCGCCGCCGCCTTAGTCGTCGACGGCCGTCTCTACGCGGCCGAAGAGGAGCGCTGGAGCGGCGTCAAGCACAACCACCCCACCCGCAAGGGCACACTCACCGCCCCCACCCGCGCGCTCCAGTGGTGCCTGGCGGCAGCTGGCATCGAACCGCAGGACGTGGACGCCGTGTGGGCGGCCTCCATGCGCCCCAACCCCGCCGCCGGTTGGTGGCTGGCCGAGGAGCGGGACGAACTCGCCGCCCTCCTGCCCGCCCCGCTCGGCGAACAGCTCCGCATCCTCTCCCACCACACGGCCCATGTTCTCTCCGGCTACCTGCTCTCCGGACACGACCACGCAGCCGGGCTGGTCATCGACGCCGGCGGCTCCTCCCTCGGCTCCGACTTCGGGCCAGGCCGCGAGCGCATCACGGGCTACGACCTGCGGCCCGATCACATCGACCGCCTCCACCAGGGCATGCCGACCGTGGTCCCCGGCCCCGCCGGGCCACGGCGCATCCACTCCTCCCTCGGGCACTTCTACCGAAACCTCGCCCGGCGGGTGATCCCGCCCGGGGACGAGCCCGAAGGCAGCATGATGGCGCTCGCGGCCTTCGGTGATCCCCAGCGTTACGGAGCGCAGGTCCGCGAACTCGTCCGGCTCGGCGACGATGGCGAGATCCGCATCGACCACCCTTGGGGCTCGGCGGACAGCGGCACACCGCTGCTGCTCGGCGGCCGGGCCTGGACCGCGGACAATGTCGCGGAGCAGCCCGAACGCGAACGGGCCGACCTGGCGGCCGCCGTCCAGGAGGTCTTCACCGAATCGGTCGTCCACATCGCCCGCCACCTGCAACGGCTCACCGGAACCTCCGCGTTGGTGTTTTCGGGCGGATGTGCCCTGAACTCCCACCTCAACGGCCGGCTGGCCGCCGACAGCGGCTTCGACACCCTCTTCGTGGCACCGGCGCCGCACGACGCTGGCACTGCCGTCGGTGCCGCGCTGTATGGCTGGCACTACCAGCTTGGGCAGGATCGCCTTCCGGCGCAGACCGACGCGGCCTGGGGCCCCTACCCGGGCACCTTGCCGGCGGGGGCGATGCCGTCCGGCTACCGCGCCCTGACCGGCCTCGGGGCGAGTCTGGCGCCCACAGTGGCCGCGCTGCTCGCAGAGCACCACATCGTCGGCTGGGTACAAGGGCAGCTCGAATTCGGGCCACGGGCCCTCGGGCACCGCTCAATCCTCGCCCACCCCGGCCACGCCTCCACGCGCGACCGCCTCAACGCGATCAAGAGGCGAGCCGAATACCGCCCCTTCGCCCCGGCGGTCCTCACCGAGCACGCCACGGACTGGTTCATGTCGGCAGGCGACCCCTTCATGAACCGCGTCGCCCGTGTCCGGAGATGCCGAGCCGACCGCATCGCCGCAGTCACCCACCATGACGGCACCGCCCGCGCCCAGACCGTCGCCGCCGACCACCAGGGGCTCCGCGAACTCCTGGAGCACTTCCACCAGCACACCGGCCTGCCGCTCCTGCTGAACACCTCCTTCAATAGGAAGGGCACCCCCATCCTGCGCACCGCCGAGCAAGCCGTCCCCGCCGCGGTCGACCTTGGGCTCGACGCGCTCGCCGTCGGCGACACGCTGTTGCTCGCCGACCACGTCCTCAATCCCCGTGCGCAGACCCAGCCGTCGGTACGAGAAGGGTGACGGTGATGGTCGCCATCGATCTGGCCCACGTCCTGTCCACGCTCGGGACCGCCGCGTGGTCCGGCGAGGATCGTTCTCGCGCCCGCGTGGCCGTCGGCCTGGCCCTTACGATCTACGCCGGACACACCCGGGACCAGGGCACCCCCTACATCCAGCACCCGCTCGCCGTCGTCACGATCCTGCGCTCCGAGCTCGGCGTCACACAGCCCGAGACGCTCCTTCTCGGACTCCTGCACGACGCCCTGGAGGTCGATCCGGGCTCGGAGGCTCTCGTCACCCACCAGTTGGGCGGAGCCTTCGCCGCGCGCCTGCGCGCGATGACGCCTGACCACCGGGTCGAACGCCGTCTGAAGGCGCCCAGCGACGAGACTCGCTGGCGCATGAAGACGGCCGCACTTCCCGCGGAGGAGCTCCTCGTGCGTCTCGCCGACCGCATCCACAACCTGCGCGACCTGGCCGCCTCTCCGAACCATGAGCGTCGGCAGAATTTCGTACGGAACCTGACCGAGTTCCACCTCCCGCTCGCCGAGGCCGCTCGTCCCCTCAGCCCGGAGCTGGGAGCCGCGCACGCTCTGCTCCACGCCGAGTACGTCCGACACCAACAGGAGGTACGTTCGTGAAACGGGTCGTCTACTCGATGGAACCGGTCGGCCGGACCGGCGGCCGTGTCTACCTGAGGATGCTCCACGACGCCACGGCCGACGACGTGGAATGGCGCACGGTCCCGGACCACAAGCGCACCTACCGTGTCCGCCGCTGGCGCAAGCTCCGCCACCTCGCCCGCCTGGCCCCGACCATACGGGCCATGGACAGCGCAACCGGCTCCTTCGTCTGGGACGACCTGAGCTTGCTGCTCTTCACACCCGCGATGAGGGCCCGCACGGTGTTCCTCCTGCACCACTATGAGCCGTTGCAGCACGACTCCGCTCCCGTCGAGGCCGTGCTCTGGGAGCGGCTGTTCCAGGTCCTGCCGCAGTGCGCCGCCGTGGTGTGCGTCGCCCCGTACTGGGCCGACTTCCTCCGCGCCCGAGGCGTGCGCAACGTACAGGTCATCTACAACGCCTTCGACATGGCCGAGGTTGAGCGGGCACGTGGCTACGACCGAGCCGAGTGCCGTGCGGAGTTCGGACTGCCCTCGGGCGTGATCGGCGTCTACGCGGGCAAGGCCGTGCATTGGAAGGGCACCGAGGAGGTCGCGGCAGCCCTGGCGGACGCTTCCGGGCTGCGGGTGATCACCAGCGGCAGCAACACCATCGGCTTCGACGGCGCCCACTACGACGTGGAGCGCGAGCGGTACCTGCGGCTGCTGTGCGCCTGCGACGTCGGCGTCTTCCTCCCCCGGATGCGGGAGGGCTGGAGCCGCTGCGCGGCCGAGGCCCTGCTGCTCGGCCTGCCCTGCCTGATCCGTCCGGTGGCCGGGCTCGGCGACCTCGCCGCGCTGACCGGCCAGCCGGCCCCCGACCTCGGCCGCCTGCGAGCGCAGGTCCTGGAACGCGCGGCAATGCCCCAGGCCGAGGCCAAGACCGCGTACGAGACCCTGGCCCGGTTTGACCTGAACTACTTCGGCAGCGCCTGGAGCGACCTCCTCACGAAGGTCGCCTGACCGGCGGCTACGCCTGTGCGGCCAGCTTCTTGGCTGCGGCGTCCAGACGGGCCAACACGCGGTCCCGGCCGAGCAGCTCCATGGACTCGAACAACGGGAGTCCGATCGTTCGGCCGGTGACCGCGACTCGGACGGGTGCCTGGGCCTTGCCCAACTTCAACCCGTGCTTCTCACCGACGGTAAGCAGGACGGCCTTCAGATCGTCCGCCTTCCAGTCCGTGACGGTGGCCAGTTCGGCACGGGCGTCACGCAGGACGTCGTTGGCACCCGCCTTCATCGCCTTGTTCCACGACGCCTCGTCTTCGACCGGCTCGTCGAGGAACAGGAAGTCCACGTAGCTGGTGATCTCGGACAGCAGCGCAAGCCGCGTCTGGGCCAACGGCGCCACCGTCTCGAAGACGGCCCGGTCGAACGCCTCCGGCTGCCACGGCGCGTACGGGGAGACGAGCCACGGCGCGCACGCCGCGGCGAACTGTTCCGGCGCCAAGGCGCGGATGTAGTCGCCATTGAACGCCGTCAGCTTCTTCACGTCGAAGAACGCCGGGGCGGTGTTGACGTTCTCGATCCGGAAAATCTGCTCCAGCTCCTCGTACGGCATGATCTCCCGGTCGCCGCCCGGGCCCCAGCCGAGCAGCATGAGGTAGTTCACCATCGCCTCGGGCAGGAACCCCTCGCCGAGGTAGTCCTCCAGCGCCACCTTGTCGCGGCGCTTGGACAGCTTCTGCCGCTTCTCGTTCACGATCACCGGCAGGTGCGCCCAAACCGGCGGTTTGGCGCCGAGCGCCTCCCACAGCAGCTGCTGCTTCGGCGTGTTCGACAGGTGCTCCTCGCCCCGGATGACCTGCGTGATGCCCTCATCCAAATCGTCGACCACGTTCGCGATCAGGAAGACCGGAGACCCGTCACCGCGGGCGATCACGAAGTCCTCGATCGCACTGTTCGGGAACGCCGGCTCCCCGCGGACCAGGTCGACCACGACGGTCTCGCCCTCGTCCGGCGTCCGGAACCGCAGCGCACGGCCTTCCTCGAAGGCCAGACCCCGGTCCCGGCAGAACCCGTCGTACCCGAGGTGCTCCGACCCCGTGCGCTCCTTCAGCTGCTCCCGGGCGCAGTCGCAGTAGTACGCCCGGCCGGCCGCGAAGAGCTGCTGAGCGGCCTCGCTGTGCCGGTCGGCGTTGTGCGACTGGAAGTACGGCCCCTCGAACGCGGAGTCCTCGCCGTGGATGCCGATCGCGGCCAGAGCGCTGATGATGCCGTCGATCCACTCCGGCTTGTTCCGGGCCGCGTCGGTGTCCTCGATCCGCAGGACGAACGTGCCGCCGGACTGTCGTGCCACCGCCCAGTTGTAGAGAGCGGAACGTGCACCACCGACATGGAACATGCCGGTCGGGGACGGGGCGAAACGAACGCGAACCGGGGCAGTAGACATGCGCTCCAGGGTACCGACGCCGGGCACCTCTCTGGACAACTCTGCCTATCCCTGCACCGACGTTTTCCAGCCGCCCTCGCCTACCAAGTGTCGCTCTCCGTAGCTGGTCGTGGGTTGCACCCTCACTAGCACCCCGGACGACGCCCACGGATTGATCTGCACCCAGCCCAGCAACCCCGGCCGCTCGCTCCGCTTGGACACCGCGTTGGTCACCAGACTGACCAGCAGCGTCGTCACCCCCCTCTGGCCGCCACCGCGGCGACCGCCACGCCTCGTCTCATCTGTACGTCGCCCTCGCACCCAGTTCCCGAGCCCAGCCGCCCCAAGCACATTGCGCGCATCGCGCGCGGTCAAGGGGGTCGTTTCGGTCAGACCCGGTGGCTGCAAAGCCCTCGCGACCTGATCTCGGCAGAGGCGTTGACTTCTCGCACCGCCGGACAGTCACGCACCCAGCTGGGTACCCTGCATGCACCACGGACACCCCAGCGAGGCACGATGCAGGAGTCTTGGAACAGCGACCGTCGCCGCACTGCAATCGGCCGAGTTGCCCTCTCAGCCCCCGCCCGCCAAGCGCTGGCAGATCGCCAACTGACGCCTGATCGCACCATCCTTGACTACGGATGCGGCCGCGGTGGAGACGTCAAATCTCTGCAGCAGCTCGATTGCCGCGTCACCGGCTGGGACCCGTACTACAGCTCCGATTCGCCTCTCTTACCCTCCGACGTGGTCCTGCTCACCTACGTACTCAACGTCATCGAGGACGTCGCCGAGCGCCGCCAGACGCTGAAGCAAGCCTGGGAACTAGCCACCACGGTCCTCATCGTGTCCGCACGCCTCACCTGGGAGCGGTCCAAGGTCCACGGCCAAAAGTTCGGCGACGGGCTTCTCACCAACCGCCAGACCTTTCAACACCTCTTCGGGACCAGTGAACTCCGGAACTACGTCGAGGAGGTCACAGGCGCCCGCTGCGTCTCCGCCGCCCCCGGAATCGTCTACGCCTTCAAGGACGACACAGCACGCCTGAGCTGCCTTGCCCATCGCATCGTCCCGGATGCCGAGTGGCTGGCCTCGGAGGACACCACCTCGGCCATCGCCTCTCTGGTCGACTACGTCGAGCGGCGTGGTCGCCTGCCTCACATCGAAGAGATGCCCCGCCCCGTTGCGGAGCTGCTGGCTCACCTCAAGCCAGGCGAGCTCAGGCGCCTCACCCGGGATTCGGCCGACGCTGACAAGGTCACCGAGGGCGGCAAGCGCACCACGCTGAACACGCTGCTGTTCCTAGCGGTCGAGCTCTTCAACGGGCGTGGCCCCTTCAGTAGCCTCCCGCGCAGCGTCCAGCTGGACGTCCGGGCGTGCTTCTCCTCGTACAGGGAAGCTTGCCAGCGCGCCGACCGACTACTCCTGAAGCTTCGGGAGGACGACTACGTCCGCGGCGCGATGCATGCCTCTGCGGCCGGGAAGCTCACGCAGACCGCGCTCTACGTACATCGCCGCGCCATCGACCGTCTTCCGACCGTCCTGCGCCTGTACGAGCATTGCGCGTCGATCGCCGCCGGTCGTCCTCAGGATTGGACGATCGCGAAGCTCAAGCACCAAGGTCGCGCGGTGAGCTGGCTCGACTACCCAGAGTTCGACACCGATCCTCATCCGCGAATCGCGTCGTCCTACCTCGTAAACCTCCAGACGCTGGAGACTGCACACATGTCCTACGCCAACTCCAGCAATCGCCCCCTACTGCACAGGAAGCACGAGTTGCTAGCGCCGGATGATCCAGACGCCCTGAAGTACCGGCGTCTCACCGACTCCGAAATCAGGGCTGGCTTGTACAAGCACCCGCACCTGATCGGCACCGAGAACGGCTGGGAGGCAGAGCTAGCCCGCTGCGGGCGGGAACTGCGTGGCCACCGCCTGGTACGCCGCATGGCCGGCTGACCCGGCCGCCTCGCCGTGGGCTCCCTCTCAAGACACAGTTGGTTGCATCCGTGCCACCGTCTCCGCCAGCCCCTCCGGGTCGAAGTCCGCGACCTGATTGGGGAACCACGAGAAGCGCAGTCCATTGGTGGCGGTCTCCGTCGGCAGACCCATCGCGGTCAGTACGTGACTCGGCGTATACGAGGCGCTGGTGCACGCCGAGCCGGTGGCGACCGCGACCTGTTCCTTCAGTCGCACGATCAACGCCTCTGCGTTCAGCCCATCGAAGGTCACGTTCAGGATGTGCGGCACGGAGTGCTCCGGGTCACCGTTGATCTGGAATCGCGTCTTGCCGAGAGCGGCCAAGATGCGCTCGCGCATCGCGCGAGCCTCCCGCTCCCAGTTCCCCCGCGCCTCCTGGAAAATCTTGGCCGCCTCGTAGAGCCCCATGATCAGCGGCACAGCCAATGTGCCAGGCCGAAGCTTCCGCTCCTGCCCACCACCGAACATGATTGGCTCCAGCGGAGCCTTATCCCAGCCGCGCCGACGGGTAACCAGCGCGCCCACCCCCTTCGGCGCTCCGATCTTGTGCCCGCTGATGCTGATCAGGTCGATGGGCGCCTTGAGGTCCTCGGGGAGCTTGCCGTACCCCTGCGCAGCGTCCACATGGAAGTAGGTCGGCGTCTCTCGGAGCTTCTCCGCAAGCTCGGCGACGGGCTGGATCACGCCGGTCTCATTGTTCACATGCATCAGGGAGACCAGGAGGGTGTCCGGGCGCAGCTTCTCGAGCACGGCCTCTGTGGTGATCCGCCCTGACGGCCCCGGCTCGAGGAAGTCCACCTCAAAGCCCTTGCTCTGCAGGTGCACAAGAGGCTCGATGACCGCCTTGTGCTCGATGGCAGAGGCGATGATGTGCCGCCGCTGGTGCTTCGCGCCGTATGGCTCCATACCGAGGAGGGCGATGTTGTTGGACTCGGTCGCTCCGCTGGTGAAGACGATCTCTTCCGTCTTGGCTCCGACGGTTCCCGCCAGGAATGTCCGCGCTTCTTGAACCGCCTTCTTGGCACGGGTCCCGTACTCGTGAGTACGGCTACCGGCATTCCCGAAGTCTTCGGTCATCCAGTGGAGGACCACGTCAGCGACCCGGGGGTCGACCTGCGTCGTCGCAGCCACATCCAGATACGTCACCACTACAGCCACCCACTCCTAGGACGTTTCCCTACCATCGTGTACGTCAATCAGTTAACGTACACGCCTAAGGTGTTAACGCACAGCAGGACATCTCACGTACGTCAACACCGGACACTCCGTCAGCCACCCCCACGGGTGGCAATACATAGAGACGAGCACGCGCGTGCGTCGCCGATCACGTACAACCACCTCCCCACCGTGACCCGCGAGCACTAGAGGACACCTGGTACGTCAACCAAGAGACAGCAGTCCGCATCAGTACGTTAAAGTTGCCGAAGTGGAGAACGAAGCTGTGGCACCTGCGACCCGAGTCGTCGCCCCACGTACATCCACGGGGTTTGAGTACACCTTCCCCGCGATCCGCGGGATCCAGGCAGGTCGAGAGTTCTATGTCTCGATGTGCCCTTTGCGCCTGATCCCCAAGATCTTCATCTTCGATGAGGATGAGCTCCCCGCTGAGCTACGAGCTCAGCGGGTCCTCAACAAGGGGCGTCTCCCCGCCCTGTCCAAGTACATCTTGGACAACCCGGGCGACTACGTCTTCAGCGCTCTCACTGCCTCCGTCGACGGCAACATGGACTTTGAGAGCCACAGCGCCGATGGCACCGGCTTCCGCGCCGGTCAGCTCCGCATTCCCATGGACTCCCGGTTCCTGATCAACGACGGGCAGCACCGTCGCGCCGCCATCGAACTCGCGCTCAAAGAGAACTCCGACCTCGGCGAGGAGACGATCGCTGTCGTCTTCTTCCATGACGATGGTCTGGCCCGGTCGCAACAGATGTTTGCTGACCTCAATCGGCACGCGGTCCGCCCAGCGCGCTCCATTGGCGTCCTCTACGACCACCGTGACCTCTCGTCTCAGGTCGTCCGTGTCATGGCTGGGCGGTCAAGCGTCTTCAAGGGCTACGTCGAGATGGAGAAGAGCAACCTCTCGGCCCGCTCCCGGATGATGTTCACCCTGAGTGCCCTCTATTACGGCACCCAAGCCCTCCTCCAGGGGCTGGACCTCAAGCCCGAGGCTGCAACAGATCTCGCCCAGTCATATTGGGAAGCGATCGATGAAACTGTCCCGGAGTGGGCCATGGTCCGCAGCCGGGATCTCTCCGCCAAGGAGATACGCCGCGACTTCATCCATAGTCACGGCATCGCTCTCCATGCCCTCGGGCGCATCGGAAACTCCCTGTTCCGGGAGTCCACTGCACCTTCCAAGTGGAAGAAGCAACTCGCGCCCCTCAAGAACGTGGACTGGACCCGGTTGAACACCGACTGGGAGGGACGCGCCATCGTTGGCGGCCGCGTATCCAAGAGCCACCAGAACGTGACCCTGACCGTGACCTACCTGCGTAACCACCTCGGCCTCGAGCTCAGCCCTGAGGAACAGCGAGTGGAAGACGCTTACCTGCGAGGCGAAGCATGACCACACCTCTGCCTCTCGGCATCCCCTCTGTCCGGCGGCTGGCGTTCGACGGCCGCTCGCTCGACGAGGTCGAATCCGAGCTGACTGATGAGATCCGCGAGCTGTACACCGCAGACGAGGTTCCCTGGGTCATCGGTTACAGCGGTGGCAAGGACTCCACTGCCGTCCTCCAGCTGGTCTGGACGGCACTCAAGCAGCTGCCGGCCGAAAAGCTCACCAAAACAGTTCACGTCATCAGCACGGACACCCTGGTCGAGAACCCTGTGGTCGCTGCCTGGGTCACCACGTCCCTGGAGACGATGGAGAAGGCCGCCACCGCTCAAGGGCTGCCCATCAAGCCCCATCGCCTGACCCCTGAGGTAAAGGACACCTTCTGGGTCAATCTCATCGGACGCGGTTACCCTGCCCCCCGCCCGAAGTTCCGGTGGTGCACCGAGCGCCTGAAGATCAAGCCTTCGAACTCATTCATCCGTAACGTCGTGGCTGCGCACGGCGAGGCCATGATGGTCCTCGGTATCCGTAAGACCGAGAGCCAGGCACGTGCTCGTGCAATGGAGAAGCACGAGAGGCGGCGGGTGCGTGATCGCCTCTCTCCCAACGCGAATCTCCCCAACTCGCTCGTCTACAGCCCAGTCGAAGACTGGACCAACGACGACGTGTGGGAATTCCTGATGCAGAGGCCCAACCCCTGGGGCTACAACAACCACGACCTGCTCAGCATGTACCAGGGCGCCTCCGAGGACGGCGAGTGCCCGCTCGTCGTCGACTCGACTACACCGTCCTGCGGTTCCAGCCGTTTCGGCTGCTGGACATGCACTCTGGTCGAGCAGGACAAGTCCATGACTGCGATGATCCGGAACGACGATGAGAAGGAGTGGATGACTCCCCTCCTGGAGCTGCGAGAAAAGCTCGACGCTCCCTTCGGATACGTGACTGACAAGCAGGATCCTGACTACCAGCCAGGGAAAAAGATTCCTCACCCCCGGCCCGACAAGCCCGCTCGTGACTTCCGCCGTATGAACGGCCAAGTGAACATCTTTGAGCGCCGCAGCGACGGCGCGGACACCATCGTCCACGGCCCCTACCTTCAGAAATACCGGCAAGACTGGCTCACTGAGCTTCTGACTGCGCAGACCTGGATCCGAGCCAACGCACCCGAGCACGTCAGCAACATCGAGCTGATCACGCTCGATGAGCTTCACGAGATCCGGCGCATCTGGGTCTTCGACAAGCACGAGGTCGAGGACTCCGTGCCGAAGATCTACAAGGAGACCACCGGCGAAGACTTCCCCGGCGGTCCACTCGATGAGCAACTCGTCATGGGTGCCGATGAGATGGAGCTCCTCAAGGAGGTTTGCGACGGCGATGATCTGCACTACGACATGGTCCGCGAGCTACTCTCGGTAGAGCGCAAATACCGCACCATGACGAGGCGTGCCGGCCTCTTTCAGGCGCTCGAGAGCGCCGTGCAGAAGGGCTTCTACGAGGACCGCGACGACGCATACGCCTTCGCCCAGCGCAAGAAGAAGTGGCGCGAGGACGTAGCAACCAATCCGACTCTCGACGAAGAGACCCACATCGATGCTCCTGCGTAAGATCACTCTCGAAGAGTTCGGTGCCTATCGGGGCAAGCAGTCGCTTGACCTCACCGTGAAGAAGGACAGGCCGATCATCCTGATCGGCGGCCTCAACGGTTGCGGCAAGACGACTCTGCTCGACGCCATCCAGCTGGCTCTGTACGGCCCTCGCGCGAGGTGCAGCGGTCGGGGCAGCAAAGCGTACGAGACCTTCCTTCGGGAGAGCATCAACCGCCAGCATGACCCCACTCGCGGCTCCTCGGTCACGTTGGAGTTCACCATCACGGTTGGCGGCAAGGAGCACTACTACAAGGTCATCCGCAGCTGGCACACCAGCGGAAAGTCCCTGAAGGAGTTCCTTAACGTCTTCGTGGACGAAAATTACAACGTCTTCGTGGACGAGGATTACGACAGCAAGGCCAAGGGCCGCCGAGCGGAGCCCGACGCCAAGTACAGCCGGCTCCTCAGCGAAGGCTGGGCAGATCACATTGAGGACCTCCTCCCCCTTGAGGTCGCCTCGCTGTCCTTCTTCGACGGCGAGAAGATCGAGTCACTCGCGGACCCGGAGCGTGCCGCCTCGGTCATCGAATCAGCTGTTCACTCCTTGCTCGGCATAAGCACCGTCCAGCAGCTCCGTACCGATCTCCTTGCACTGCAACGTCGCCAGAAGCTGTCCGACGAGGAACAGCACCTGATGGACAGCATCCATGCACAGGAAAAGGAGCGGAACTCCGTACAGGAGGCGCTGGAGACGGCCTCTCAAGATTTGGCCCAGCGCAGGACCGAACTGAGAAAGGCCACGCGCACGCTCGAGTCCCTGGAGAGGGAGTTCGAGAAGGAGGGAGGCGGCCTCTTTGAGCGTCGTGTGGAACTTGAGCAGGAGAAAAAGCGAGCTGCCGAGCGTCTCGCTGACCTCCGTTCCGCACTGATCCAGATTGCCGCCGGACCACTACCTCTACTGATGGTGGGTTCGCAGCTGAAGGACGTACGCAAGCAAGCCAAGCTCGAGCAATCGGCCGCAGGAGCCGGCCAAGTCCTCGATGTTCTGGTGCAGCGCGACCAGTGGCTGCTCGACCTGCTGCCCGAGGGCTCCAAGAGTGAAGTCATAAAAAAACTCGAGGAAGACCGGGCCAAGCGCTCGGAGTCGACCACCCTGAAGGTGGACCTCGGCCTCCCCCACGATGTTCTGTCTCAACTCTCCGTCCTGGACGAAGTCCTCATCCGCGACGGGAACGACGCCACCGAGCTTTTGTCGTCCGCTGCTGACGCCGCTGAGGAAGTAGACCAGCTTGACCGTCAGTTGGCGGGCGTCCCAGAACAGAGCAAGGTCGAAGCCATCCAGGTGGCGCGCGAGGAGCAGCTCAAGGAGTTCGCACGCATCCAGGCTGGGATCGCCCATGCCCAGGAGCAGGTCACAGAGCTGAAGCGACGCCGTGAGTACGTCACCGCGGCCCTTGAGCGGGCCCACAACAACTTCGTAAAGACCAAGGTCAAGGCCGAAGAAGTCGAACGTGTCATCCGATACTCGGAGAAGGCCCGCGGCACGTTGGAGCGTTTCGGCGAAGTGCTGCTCCAGCGGCACATTAGCCGCCTCGAGGTAGCCGTACTGCAGAGCTTCAAGGAACTCATGCGGAAGCAGGGCCTTGTCCAGGGTCTGCGCATCGACACCGACAGGTTCTTGCTCTCCCTGTCCGACTCCGATGGCGAACCGATCGACCCAGGCCGCCTCAGCGCTGGCGAGCGGCAGATCCTCGCGGTCTCCCTTCTCTGGGGGCTGATGAAAGTCGCAGGTAACCGGCTGCCCAGCGTCATCGACACCCCTCTCGGTCGCCTTGACAGCCGCCACCGCGAGCACCTCGTCGACCGCTACTTCCCGCATGCCAGCGACCAGGTTCTACTGCTCTCCACTGACGAGGAGATCGACGAGTACCTGCTGGGCCGTCTCAAGAAGTCTGTGGCCCACACTTACACCCTGGTTCATGACGACTCGAACTTCACCACCAGTGTCGTCGAGGGCTACTGGTGGAATGCAGGAGCACAGAATGTCGCTTGAGAACATCCGCCTCGCCACGCCGAGCAAGGACCGCTTGGTGCGTCTGAAGCGCACTACAGGCATCACCCAGTGGAACGTCTTGTGCCGCTGGGCTCTGGCCCTCTCCCTGACTGACGCCTCCACTCCCCTGGTCAAGGACGTCGTCACCGACTCCAACGTCGAGATGTCCTGGAAGACCTTCGCCGGCCAGTACGGCGATCTCTACCTGGCTCTCCTCAAGCAGCGCTGCGTCACCGATGGCCTGGAGCCGACCGATGAGAACGTCTCCAAGACGCTCACGATCCATCTGGCGCGGGGGATCGGGTACCTCGGTGCGCATAAGGAGATGACTACCATCGAAGGGCTGGTCGGAGCCGTCGCTGCACCATAGCGACAACTTCCGCTCCCAAGGGGCCAGTCACTCGCTTCGAAGGGCTGGCCCACTCGATCGTCGCCACCTCAATCCGGGGGGGTGACGATCCTTCAGGGATTGATAGATCATTTAACCTGCCGCGTCCTAGACTGTCCCGCATGGCATCGGGTCACAGCGGCACCTCCCTCCAGCTCAACCTCCTCGGCATCGGCGAGATCCTGCGCAATAACCGGCTAGTCGTCCCCCAGTTCCAGCGCTCGTACTGCTGGAAGGTGGACCAGGAGGTCCAGGACTACTGGACCGATTTGAGCCGTGCGATCGAAACTGGGATGGACGAGGATTATTTCCTCGGCACCATCGTCCTCACGCAGGACGGCCCCGACGATCGCAAGAAGATCATCGACGGGCAGCAGCGGCTCGTCACTTCTTCTCTATTGATCGCAGCCATCCGGGAGACCCTGGACGGACTCGGGCACACGCAAGCGCATCGGATCGAGGCCGACTTCCTGGCCAGCCAGGCATGGGATGCCGAAGACACGGAGCCACACCTCAAGCTCAACGAGGATGACCATCCTCCGTACCACGGGATTGCCACAAGGACTGGCCTGCCGCTCGCAGCGCCAAAGCGTAACGATTCGGACATCCTCAAGGCGTACCACTACTTCTGTAAGCAGCTCTCGAAGCTTGCCGGCCGTCATGGCCAGTCGGCCACGAACGAGCTCAAAAAGTGGGTCAAGTACATCCAGCACCGGGCGCAGCTCGCTGTAGTCGAGACTCCCTCCGAGGCCGATGCCTACGTCATCTTCGAGACGCTCAATAACCGAGGCGCCGATCTGACCACTGCCGACCTCCTGAAGAACCATCTCTTTGGCGCCGCCAAGTTGCACCTGGACTCGGTACGCAACAACTGGCACAAAAGCATCGGAGCCTTGTCCCTGTCCACCGCTGACGACAAGTTCACCAAATTTCTGCGTCACTACTGGAGTTCAAAGGTCGGCAAGGTCACCGAGCGGGACCTATACGCACAGATGCGGAAGCAGGTAGCTCAGAGTCAGGACGCCCTGACCTTCTCCCAGAAACTTCTGACGGGTGCCCGGATCTACGCTGCACTGTCCGATCCTAACCACGAGATCTGGCAAGAGAAGTGTCCGGGGCGCAAGCCTGCCCTCAGCACGCTGGTCCTGTTCAATCTCGTCCCCAACAAGATTCTTCTGCTTGCTGCCGTCGAGCACCTCCCGCCCGGCCAGATCGAGAAGCTACTCAAGGCTCTGATCAGCTGGTCCGTGCGCGGAATGGTCATGGGAACGATCAACCGAGGGCGCTACGAAGACATCTACTCGCAGATTGCGGTGGAAATCCGCAAGGGCACCATCACGGACATCTCTCAGATCCGCTCTCGCGTGAACGATCTCATCGCCTCCGATATCGACTTCAAGGCGCAGTTTGCCCTCGCCACCCTGGGACGCACTGAGGCAAGCAAGATTGCTCGGTACTACCTGGGCGCCCTGGAGAGAACCCAAAAAAACGAGGCGCAGCCCGAGTTCATCCCCAACGACAATCCCACCGAGGTTAATCTCGAGCATGTCTATCCGCAGAACGCGGCAATCGGGGGCTGGTCGCAGTTCATCACGGTGAGCGGAAATCAGGACGAAGCGGACGGCTGGATCTACCGCATCGGCAACATGGTGTTGCTACAGGCCAGCGTTAACTCAAACCTCGGGAACAAGCCCTTCAAGAACAAGGCTGAGGTATTCAAGGAATCCCAGTTCGCTCTGACCCACGAGGTCGGCGTGTGCCCCGAGTGGACTCCGGAGACTATCCAGTCCCGGCAAGAGCGGCTAGCGGCCCTGGCAGTCCAAACCTGGCCTCGCTGACGCGGCCGAACACGTACTTCCTATCAACCCTCCGGGGCGGCAACTCTGTTACTGCAGCAGGCGCCGCCCCAGATACTTCCATCCTCTACCAATCCAGATCGGCACTCGCCAGAATCTCGCCGACGTCGTCCTTCTTCTTCTTCTCCTCCTCAGAAGGGTTCCGGAGAGCCTCGAGGACCAGGTTCGAGATGATGACGTCGAGGTCCTGGTTCGACTGACGACCAATCAGCGTCTGCAGGTGCGAGAGGCCACCGTTTGCGTACTCCTCGAAGATGAGGACGCGCTCGGCCTGGCGCTCATCACCAAGAATTTTCGGGTCATCCTCGTGCTCGATTGCTGCCAGCATGTCGAGAAGGACATCACCGTAGAGACGTCCTTCCATGACCGAAAGGCGAATCGGTTCGTCAAACTGCTCAAAGGGCTTGCGCTCTCCCTTGCGGTGACCGAGAACCGCGGCAAACATCATCGCCTCGACCATTGTCAGAAACGGGCCAGTCTTCTTGTCAGTGAGCTTGGCCAGTAGCTGCTCGTAGGAGTGCGGGCGGCGAAAGCGGTCCGTAACAGCCATCAGACAGTCACCTTCTCCAGAACGGTGTGCTCGAAATCGCCGTAGGAAACGTACGGAACGGCACGGTTATTGATCTCGATAGTCTCTTCGTCAGCCTCACGATTCGGCGTGTAAGAGCGTAGAACATACATGCGGTTGGCCGCCTGCTGCAGATTCTTCATGACGTTGCCGCGGGCCTGCGACTGCGAGAGCAGAGTAATGATCTGCGACGTCAGCACTGGCAGCGCCTTGGAAATCTCTTCCTGGTAGGTGAGATCAAGGCTGCCGAAGGGTGCGTCCATCACGACCGGATAGACGCCGCTGCCACTGCTTTCAAGCTCTGCTTCGCCCGCGCGCTTCTTCCGAGCGTTAATATTCCTGGCTACTTCGGAGACGGCCCCTACGAAGCTGAGCCCGAGGATCTGGTTCTCGCCGGTGGAACGGATAGCCACACCGCTCGGCGTGCGTAGGTCCAACTCAAAAGAGTCATTCAGTTCAGGTACGTAACTCTTGATGAAGATCCGGGAGAAAACTTCCTTTACCTTCTTGTCGAGCTGATCACGAACCTCCTCCGTCTTGATCGCGAGAATCTCGATCAGAGCCTTGCGAACCGAGTCGACCAAGCTGACCTGAGTCTGGATCCTGCGGGACTCCTCATTCTTCGCCTCCGCAGACTTGTACTGGCGGGCAACGCCCTCCAGCTCCTGCTTGATCGAGGAAGTCCGATTCTCGGCTTCCCTGTGCGCGACGCGGGCTTCGGTCTCCTTGTCGGTGTACTCCTTGCGGCGCTCGACAAGACGCTGCACGTCCTGAACGTTCACACCGTCCAGCTGACGGTCAACCTCTGAACGTTCCGCTTCCAGCTGGCTGACGGCGTCGTCCGCCTTCTGGATGTCGGATGCGTTCAAGGTGAGCTGGTTCAGAAGCTCCTGGCGCTTGTCGTTCATGCTGCGCACCTCGCCACTGACGTGCATCCAGCGATGCTGGACGTCCTCGAGCCCAGCGTTGTACTTCCGCTTTTCTAGCTCCTCGTACTCGGGTGTTCCCTTCTCGACGGAGCGGCCGCACATGCACAGACGTTCTTCGAGGATGTCCTCGATGAAGCTGCGCTGGATGCCGGCAGGGAGCTGCCGACGCTCACGCATCCGATCGGAGAGTTCGATCACCTTGTCATCGAGGCCGGTGGTGAGGGCCAGAAACCCGTGCTTGGACAGCAGCTCACGCTTGCGTCCCTTATGATCCGCAAGCCGTTCCCGCTCCTGGTTGATGCGACGAGTCAGCCTTTCACGCTCTTTTTGCAACGGCTCAGCCTGCTCGTTCTGATGCAGGGCACGGCCAACGGCCTGGATCTCTTTCTGGAAGGTGCTGATATCCGCAGAGCGACGGAGCATCTCTTCCACTTCAGCCTTCTGGCGTGCTTCCAGGTCCTCCATACGGTCCGTGAGCTGCTTCAGCCGGCTGTCGCCCTTGGAGTCAATCGCTCGGGCGAGAGTGCGGGAAGCCTTGGGAAGGTCGTCGATGGCACGCTCAATGGCCTCCAGGTTAAGGAGGGTCTTGATGGCCTCCTTAACTTCCTTGTTGTTGTCCTCGCCGGAGAACATCTTCTCCATGCGCTCACCGTTGAAGAAGAAGAACTGGCGCAGACCCTTCGGGAGAATCTTCTCGATCCGGTCCTGACCGTTCGCGACAGATCTGGCTTCCCCGTCCTGCTTGATCTCGGTGACGATCAAGGCAGGCTTGACCTTCTGCTGTTCTTCTGCCTGCTTGTTGACGGTGACGTCCCGAGTCGCGGAGAACCGGATACCTTCGTGCTCGAAGTCGAGCCGGACCGAGGCCGTGACGGACTCCCCGAAGGGGGTATCCGCCCACTTCTTGTCGTGGATCACGCGGTGCTGCTGCTCGACGTCCTCCGAGAAGGTGCCGTACAGCACCCACGCGAACGCGTTGAGCAGAGTGGTCTTGCCCGCACCGTTGTTGCCGAAGATGAGGACGGCCGGCTTGTCGTCCTCGACGGAGAGGTCAAGGATCTGCTCGCCGTAGAAGGCGCGGAAGTTCTTCAGAGTCAGCTTGAGCAGCTTCACTTGGTCAGCTCCCTCACTGCGTCCACGATGCTCGGGACCACCTTCGTCGATTCCCGGATGTGAATGTTCTCGTTCTCCAGGTCGATGACCTTCTGCACGAGGGTCCTGGCAGCCGGCGACAGCTCGCTCAGCACATCACGCACCGTCCGTGCGGCGGGCTGCTCGACTGTTTCGTCGCTCACGGGTTACTCCTGATTCAAAGTGAAGGATGGGGCTGGCTGGGGGGAATCTTGCTGTGGGGTCTCAGGTGTCGAAGAGGCCATAGCGCTCGCGTACAGGACGCAGCACGTCGAGCGTGACCGCTTCGTTTTCGGCGAGGTAGGCGAACTCTTCTACTCGCGCAAGTTCACGGCGCAGCAGGCTCCGCTCGGTCTCGTACTGGATCGCGTCGCCTCCCGCAGGCGGCACGACGACGAAATCGACGATGTCCGCACGCTCCTTTCCAGGAGCCTTCCGCAGCACGCGGCCACGGCGCTGGATGAACTGCCGAGGGTTGGACGAACTGGCCATGAGGTACGCCGTGCGCGAGGCGGGTACGTCCACGCCCTCGTCCAGGCATCGCATGGACGAGATGACCTGCAGCTCGTTGCCCTCAAAACGGCGCAAGATGTCCTGCCTCGCAGCCCGCTTTGTCTCGGAGGTATAGCGTGCAGCGGTCATGCAGAGGTCGTTGCCGACCATGTCCATCACCTGGTCGATCTGGCGCCGTCCGTCAGTACCGTGCTCGTGCAAGATCGGGTGCTTGCCCTCCGCGCAGTAGATCAGCTGGTGGCTGGTTTCCCTCCGCTTCTCGATCTCCGTGCGCAGGATCTCCAGCTTGCCTCGGGCATGGCCGATGATGTCCGCACGCTTCTTCAGGAGCCGGCCGAGCGGGCTGTCCCTGTCAGCGGTCTCTCTCAAGTCTGTGCCTGCCGCGATCAGTCGAGCGATCTTGGCGCTGGTCTCGGCGTAGAGCTCTGCCTCTTCGTCATCTAGTTCAACGAGGACAGGCGTGTAGGTATAGCGGCACAGGGCACCGCGTCGGATTGCCTCGCCGATGCCCATCTCGAAGGCGATCTCGCCGAAGTAGTCGGTGAGGGCATCTGTGCCCTCTTCGTCGAACCAGCGCTCGGGGGTCGCTGAGAGGCCGAGTCGGTACTGGGCCTTCTCCGGAAGCTGGGTGCGGAGGTGCCGGGCACCGAGGTTGTGGGCCTCGTCCGCGATGAGGAGGAGCTGCCCTCCGTAAGCATCGAGCAAGCTCTGGAACGAGTCGCCGCCGAAGGTCGCGTTGGTGGTCACGATGACGCCGCCGCCCATGCCGCCGAGGGCAAGGTTCTGCAGCAGAACGTGGGCGCGGGGCGACCACTTACTCGCCAATTCGTATGCGCGAAGCGGCGTTACGCCGAACCACTCGATGTCCTTTGCCCACTGATCAACCAGGTGCTGGTACGGCGCAACGACGATGGTGAGCAGAGGAGCATCGTCGTCGTTCTTACGCAAGAACGAACCGAGCTGGGCAGCGGCAGAGAGCGCGGTTAGGGTCTTCCCAGTGCCGGTGGCCATGCGCAGGATGCCTCTGCACTGGTTGCGGAACCAGTTATGCACGGCCTCCTTCTGATAGTCGCGTACTGCCAGACTCTGCGGGATCGCGAGCGTTCCGGGTAGCGGCTGGGGAGATGTGGCGACGGGTGCACCGCCCGTCGGGAGTTCGTCCAGGTCGTACCGGCCTGCAGTCGCCAGTGCACTGCGCTCGACGACTACCTTGGCAGCGTCGGTAAACGGGAGAACGCGCAGCATCGAAGTGCGGTCGTGCCACAGATCTTCGAAGTCCTTGCTTATCCGCGCGGCACGGTCGGTGTCACGCGGATCCCAACTGCGGTAGACCTCGATCGCCTCGAAGTTGCCAACAAGCCCAGAGCGGGTCTCGTTGGCACTCCCCTTGAAGGCGACCATGTCGTGCCCGTCCCGGAAGACACCGATCTTCTCGTGGTACATGCCGACGCGGCCACGCACTTCGACATACGCGAGCTTGAAGTCGACCCGTCCCTCGGCGACGAGACGCCCGAGTTTCCCGAGTCCGCGCGCAGCACGCTGATCTTCTACAACCAGCTCAAGGTCGCGCAGGGCAGCTCGCTGCAGGACTTCGCGCAGCTCGTAACCGTCTTCAATATCCTTGATATCCGCTGGCTCGAGGTAGGGGGACGCAATGATCCGCATGGTGCCACCGCGCTCAGCGAACTCATCGATGCCCTGTCCAAGGGTGGCGATCACGGACGCAGCGAAGTAGCCAACGGCCCGGTCATAGTTGGTAGAGGCTGCCAGGGCAGGCAGGTAGAAGTCCTCGACCAAGTGGCTCCGGTCGCTGCGGTAGTCCGACTCCACCCCGCAGCTACGCAGAAGAGGTCCGTCTGCCATCAGATCAGTCCCATCCTGCCCATGAGGTCGTCCACGTCGGGAGCCTTCCCGTCCGGCTGTCCGGATTCCTCCGAGTGAGAAGTCCAGGAGGCCGGAATGGCTGCCTCCGATTCGGCGGAGTCCTCCCCAAGCCGACGGACTCTGCCTCCACGCGCGGTGAAGGGCGCCGAGGACATGGCCTGTCTCAGACTCGACTCCTTGATCTCGAAGTCCCGGCAGAGGACACGCACGACCTCGTCGGCAGCAACGGCACCGCCGTGCGCATCGACGACGTCCGAGATCAATTCCTTGATCGCCTTATAGACCGGCATTCCCCACACGGCCAACGCCCACTGGTTCTTCTGGCTCCGGCTGAAACGCGGATCTCCCTCGATCTGCTGCCTCAGGTAGTGGGAGCCAAGCGTGATCCCCGTTCGCTCCTTCAGCTCTTCAATGCTCAGTGGCTGGTCGGCCTCACGAAGCGCAGACTCGATCTTGTCCAGACGCTCGTACTCACGCTGCGAACCACCGCACGCCCTGGCTCCGTCAACGGCGGCCTGCGAACTGTCAGCACCTCCCTTGGTCGAGGGAACAGCACTAGGAACGTCTCCATCGATGGCAAAGAGGAAAGGTTCTGCGCCGCCGTCGGATGAAGAAGTCGCGCCGAAGGCGCTCTGCAGGTACCAGGCGCCTTGGTGTGTGATGGCGAACCTGTCGTCTCCAAAGAGCGCCTTTATCACCTGCTTCTGGGATACCGCCTTCCCAAGAGCACTCTCAATGAGCGAGCTCCTCAAGCCCTCTGGCTTGTCCTCAAGCAGCCTCGCAATGCGGTCTGCGGGAGAGGCATAGGCCCCGACTTCGCTATGAATCGACACTTCTGTCGGAGTGTCCGAGTCTGCTCTTTCGTTCGGGTCCGAGGCATGAGGGTCAGACAGCCCAGCACCGTCACTCTCTGTCGTCGACTTGGTGGCCCCGCTCTCGCCGCAATCCGCACGCCCGGCACTCTCCGCCTCCATCGTCCCCGACGCGGCATGGATGCCACCCCCATCAGGGGTGATCCATATTCCACCACCTACAAACATCGCGTCCCGAAGCAGGCAAGCGACATCTCGTAGCTCGCCATCAAGCTCACCTGCCGACCGAATGATCTCACCGAGAGTGACGTGCGCAATGGGATTTTCGTTTACTTGGAGGAGCTCGGTGAGTCGACGGATGAGCCGCTGGAGATCGACGTGAACTTCAAGAGCGGAGGCAGACGGCTCTTCGCAAGCAGGTGCGGGCAGCGCGATCTGGTCGCCATCACGCTCAAGACCGCAGTAGTCGAGCCAAGCATGAAGGCATTCAAGGTCCTCGGGCACCGGGACTTCATGCGTGTAGAGGAGGCGGAGTGCCGTCGACAGGCTGATGACCTCATCAGTGCCAAGATCGAGTGCTCGCACGGTGGAATCCACGCATTCGCACAGGTCGGCACCGTAGATCCACTGGCCGGTCGAATCCGCAGTGGCGTTCTTCCAGCGCATGCCGGTGAACAGATTCATGACGGTAAGCCCGTCCCCGACGCTCTCGCCGAACCAGGGGTGACGGCGCAAGAGCCAGCTGATGGCACAGGGCTTCCTAAGATCGAGTTCTACCTGGGCTATCTCGCCGCCAAAGATCGAAATGTCCTCGAAATGACGATTGAAGCTGTACGCGATCGTGCTGCCGCCCTGGCTTATGGCCTGCCGCGCGAGGGCGTGTCTTTGGGCCAGCTGCTCCAGCGAAACCGGAGCGTCGTCGCAGCAATACTGCAGGACGATGTCCCGACTGAGGCTGCTGAGCTCCTCATACCAACTCTGGAATGCGTTCATGGCCCTCAAGGGTCGAGGTGGGTGCGGTGACCTCCTCGCTGGAGGCAGCCGCACGCGGCGGAAGGTCGCTCCTGCCGCTTGCTGGAAACGTCACTTTGTCCGACACGCTTCTGGGTAGGGATCCCCCCTCTGCCGTTGAAGCGACATCGCTGCCGCTTCAACGGTACAGGGGACGAAATAGGACCGTCCTCAGTTCCTCGATCTTCGATGGCCGCGATCTGTCGCTCGATCACCTTCACCTTCAGGTATGGCGAGCCGGCCCTCGTCGCCCCTCAGGGTGGCCACGACCGGACGTGAGGAGCGCAACTGAGCAGGGACGTGGACGGACGGCGCGTCGTCCGGTTCCCGTCTCAGTGAATTGGGAGTGTGGTTCCTCAACCAGCGAGATCTGCAGGTCGCGATTCCGCATGCGGAGTCTCTCGATGCGCTGCCCTCTAGGACGAGGCCATGGCGCTTCGCGTAGTCGATCACGCGCCGTCACGTCGGGCTCGTCGATGCTGACATGACTCTCGGCGACGAGCCACTCGACGAGCTTGGTCGCCTTCGCCGGACAAACACGGGCGGTTGACCCGCCGTCGTGGGAGACGGATCGACCGCTGCTCACTGCCCCTCTCTTGGACCTTCTAGCCGCTGGAGTGCGCGGGGTGTGCCGGGTGGTGGCCGTTTTGATGTAGAAGGTGCCCGCCCCAGTGGCCTGCGCATGCGCGTCGCCACCGATTCGTTTTGATCGTCACCAGCCCGCGGTCGCGCAGCGCGCAGTAGGAGGCGCACCACAAGTTCAGTTGCCAGGAGATTTTGGAGTCCTCAATGCTTGCAAGTTGGACGGGCAGGGCAAGCTGTCGTTCGTTTAACAGAGGTCAGCGATGCACGGCAACAGCTCACCCTGGCCTCGGGCCGGTGCAATGAATCGTACGAGTGCTCGCTGACTTGGAGGACCGTTAAGGGCCGCGGCCTACGGCCGCATTGCGTGAGCGGACGGGGCGGCATGCGATGGACGGGGCATCACTCCAATCAAAGTCGCACGTCTCTGGTCAGAGGAAACGGGATGCTGTGGCACCTCCCAGCACTACCCGTCGTGATCTTTCCAGTCCTCGTAATGCGTAGGTCTCATCTCTGTCGACCGCCCATTCCACGCACGCCAGAAGGCGGATTGCCGGTCCGCCGGCGCCAACAAGCCTGAGGTGGCGGATGGGCGTACTTCCGGGAGCCATTTGGGAGCCAACCCGCTCCCCAAGCCCTTTCGAGACCACCCAAGACCACGGCAGCCCGATGCTCTGACCAGGGCAAACGCCATCCGTACTGGTTAGATCAGTAACCGGCCCTCATTCGGGACGAAGAGGTCGTGGGTTCAAATCCCGCCACCCCGACAGCTGAAATACCAGGTCAGGGGCTTGATCCACTTAGTGGGTCAGGCCCCTGAGTGGTTTCTGGGGTCATCTTGCCGACGCTCGACTGAGCCATCAACGGCGACTCGAGGGGCCTTCTCGTTTCACAGAGGCGATCACGACGGATACGACGGCGGTCACGACGAGGCTCCCCACCATGACCATCCCCACGCCGACCATGAAGAGGCCGCTGGAGTCGTCCGACCAGTCGTAATAGGCGGCAATGGTCAGGCCGACCGTGATGCCGAGCACCGCACCTGCGATGTAGCGCCGGGATGCCGCCCAGTACACCAGCGCCAGCAGAGTCGACACCAGCCCGATCACCTGCCACGCCTCGTACGGGCCGGTCGTCGAACCATCAGGTTGCACGTCACGATGCTGGTCCCAGCCCAGCCAGGCAGCCCACGCCCCTAGCGTCACCACAGCGAGCACGAGGACCGCCAACAGCTGGGGAACGAGTTTCAGTAGTCGTTGTCGCATGGCCCAAGCGTTCCGGCTCACCCCATAACCGACCAGAGCGCAAGTACTCAACTCGCCCGAGCACTTTGGCCAGCATCTGATGTTGGTCGGACTTCGGAAGCTGCCGTCCGACGCTCATCGGAGCCCACCCCTGTTCCGTAGCCGCAGTACAGCAGTGAAGTACAGAAACCGCGCCGACCGTCAGCGCCCACTCCTGATCCTCAGAGCCCGTCTGGCCCTCAGTGCGAACAGTGCGAACAGCCGATGCCGTTCGGTGGGTTGGCACTCTGCCAGCGGGAGGATGACGGCAAGAGGATCTGCCGAGGCATATGGGGCTGCCCACGGCGGCACGTCTGGTGGCAGTGGGCCGACCGGCCGGACGGCTCTCTGGAGCCCTGCCCGTATCCGGAGCTGTTCAGCGACTGACATCAGTAGCTGACATCAACGACGGTGAACAGCAGCACCGTTTAACAACCAGGTGTGGCCGTGGCGTGTGGGTCAGCACCAGCCGTGGCGGCGGCCCGATCGAACTCCTAGAGCGGATGTCGCAGGTTCGAATCCTGCCGGGGGCACAGGATGAAGAGCCGGCTCAGGAGGGGTTTCCTCCGAGGCTGCCCCTTTGTCGTAGGTCACGTCCGCAGTCCGGTGCACGAGTGTGTACGAGCTACTCGGCGCAGCCTCAGTATGTTCTGCTGCGCAGGCTCCGCACGAAGAGCAGCACCGACAACAGGAGCAGGGCTCCTTCGACAGCCAGGCTGACCAGCCCGAGTGGCTCCGTCCAATTGCCGATGTCGTCGCTGTAGTCGGGCAGTCCCGGACCCCTGGAGAGGATGTAGCCCAGCAGAGGACCGACGGCGACCACGGCTGCCAGCAGCCATCCCAGTCGGACGAGGCCGATGAGGAGCAGCACGGCGGCGACCACGGCCGCGATCTCCAGGACGTGGTAGGCGACGCCGATGTAGTAGGGGTCCCTCGTTGCACTGATGCCGCCTTGGTCCACGACATGGATGGCGGCCACCGCGAGGCAGAGCAGGGCTCCCGCCCACCTGGCCACCCAGGTAGCCTCCGGCGCCCTCGCGGTGTGGTGTGACATGCGGAGGTACCTTCTCCTTCCTTCAGCGCGCGTGCCTGCCGCTCCGCGATCCCATCTGCCCGGTCGACTCCTGAACAGGCAGCGCGTCGCACTTGTGTCAGATCCCAGCCTCAGCGGGCGGCTGCCCGCCGTCGCCCCCGACAGTGCAGACGGGTGAAACAGAAGAGGTACCGTCGGGACGGCGCTCCTCCACCAGCAGCCCGGGCGTCCACGGCGTTGGAACTCCGCAGGCCTGGCGGGCAAAGCGCCGTTGCCGCGCAAGGGCACCGACCCCAACGCCACCGGTGACGGATGCTGCACCAGCCAGGCCACCGAAACCGCCTCGGCGTCAGCCGGTTGCAGCTGCGGCTGACCGCCAGTTTGCGGGCGCGCGGCAGTGGTTGCTGTACAGCAGCGGAGTACAGCAACCACGGCGACCGCAGCCGACCTCCAGTGGCCTTTGACAACCCCATGACCAGCATCCTGGACCGCAATGACCTTGCAGCCGAGAGTTCGGGACGCAGAGGTCGTGGGTTCAAATCCCGCCACCCCGACAGCTGAAATACCAGGTCAGGGGCCTGATCCACTTAGTGGGCCAGGCCCCTGAGTGGTTTCTGAGAAGGTTGTCGTGGACGACATATCGTTCGAGGTCGAGAAGGGCGAGATCTTCGGGATCCTCGGCCCCAACGGGGCAGGGAAGACCACGACGGTCGAGTGCATCGCCGGTCTGCGCAAGCCGGACGGGGCAGCATCTCGGTGCTCGGTCTCGACCCGCAGCGCGACGCGACCAAGCTGCGTCACATCCTGGGCATGCAGTTGCAGAAGAGCTAGATGCCGGACAATCTGCGGGTCGCCGAGGCGATGGAGCTGTACGCCTCCTTCTACGACAACCACGCCGACTGGCGCGAGCTGCTCGCGGAACTGGATCTGGAGGACAAGGCCGACAGTTCGTTCAGCAGCCTCTCCGGCGGTCGGAAGCAGCGTCTGTCGATCGCGCTGGGCGCTGGTCGGCAACCCGAAGGCCGCCGTGCTGGACGAGCTGCTCTATGTGCCCCGCGAGCAGATGCCCGCCGCGGTCAACCAGATCGGGGACTTCACGCCGCTGGGCGCGTCCGTCCTGGCGTTCGGCGACGCGGCCAAGGGCGACTGGCCCGGCATGACCGCGCTCCTGGTTCTGGCTGCCTACGCGGTGGTCTTCGGTGTCGCGGCCGCCCGTCTCTTCCGCTGGGATCAGGCCGGGACTCACGGCCACGTACGGTCTTGAGCTGACTTCCTGGACCACAAGGGCGCTGAGGATCAATATGAAGAGCGACGAACCGATCGACCTCCGCCGTTTCCGGTGCCGGTGGCAACCGCAGGCCGGTGGCGGTGTTCAGCCGGTTGCGCGGTTCGACGGAGGTCAGTGAATCGAACCCCAGGTCCTTGAACGGCCTGTCGGCCGCGATCGCGTCCGCCGAGCCATGCCCGAGGAGCCAGATCCTGGGCCTCGTACCAGCGGGTCCGCATGGGCCGACGCCTCCTCGATCCCTTGACGGTCGCGGTCGCAGGCGACCACCAGCTGCGCCGGCCGTTGCGGCCGGCTACGGGGCTCGCCCATCACGCTGTGGCTCGTTCCGGTCGGGAGGATCGGTTGATCCTGATCGGTTCCTGATCGGTGGAGAGGGGCGGCAGCCCCTTGCCCTCATCGTAAAGACACGGCAAAATGCGCTCGTCAAGCGCGTATCGCGGCCGGTTGAGCAACGCATTTCGGCCGTTCCACCCGCCGGGCCCCAGATGCACTGGACGGTGCCACAACGCCCCCTATGCTTCTACACACCTGTAGAACGCGGGGTGCTCACGGCCGACGTTTCCGGCCCGCACCCGCGGCCTTACCCCGCCCCAACGCACGTACATAAGGGAGTGGACGCCACGATGGTGTTCAAACGGCTGCTCGGCTCGCTCGGTGTGGGCGGCCCCATGGTGGACACGGTCCTCGTGCCGGGCGCGGTGCTGCCCGGCGGCGGCCTCTCGGGCGAGGTCCGACTGGCGGGCGGCGGCGCGGACTTCGACATTGAGCACATCACCCTGGAGCTGGTCGCCCGGGTGGAGGCCGAGCACGAGGACGGCGAGAGCCACGGCACCGTCACCTTCGACCGGTACGTCGTCGGCGGCGGCTTCCGCCTCGCCCAGGGCGAACACCGCAGCATCCCCTTCACGGTGAACCTGCCGTGGGAGACGCCGATCACCGAACTGTACGGACAGCAGCTGGGCATCGTCCTGGGCGTGCACACCGAGCTGTCGGTGGCCGGCGCCAAGGACAAGGGCGACCTGGACACGCTCACCGTCGGCCCGCTGCCCGCGCAGGAAGCGATCCTCGAAGCGTTCGGACAGCTCGGCTTCGGCTTCAAGTCCGCCGACCTCGAATACGGCCGCATCGGTGGCACCGGCCAGCGACTCCCCTTCTACCAGGAGATCGAGCTGACTCCGGCGCCTCAGTACGCCCACGCGGTCAACGAGACCGAGGTGACCTTCCTCGCCACGCCCGGCGGCATGGAGGTGATCCTGGAAGCCGACAAGCGCGGCGGCCTCCTCTCCTCCGGCCATGACGCACTCACCCGCTTCACCGTCTCCCACGACGGCGTCCCTCACCACAACTGGAACGACCTGGTCGACGGCTGGGTCCGCGAACTGATCGAGCACCGCTCGTCGTACGGCTCCAACTCCTCGTACGGACATGTTGGTTACAGCCACCACGGCGACGTTCACCACGGCGGCCACGGCCATCACCAGGAGCACCACCACGACGGTCACCGGTCCGGCCCCGGCCTGGGAACCGCCGTCGCGGTGGGCGCGGCCGGACTCGCCGTCGGCGTCGTCGGCGGCATGGTCGCCGCTGAAGTCGTGGACGAGGTGGGGGACTTCTTCGAAGGGGACGACGAGGACGAGAGCGGCGAGGACTGACCATGTTCGGCATCAGCGAGATCGCGATCATCCTCATCGTCGTCATACTCGTCGTCGGCGCGAAGAAGCTGCCCGAACTCGCCCGCAGCGCAGGCAAGTCGGCCCGCATCCTCAAAGCCGAAGCGCGGGCCATGAAGAACAAGGACGCGGACAACACCACGGCCCCGGCGCCCCGTGTCATTCCCGGCGAGACGCTCCCCCCGCGGGGCCCGGAGCAGGACCCGCGCCCTCAGTGACGCGGGCCCTACGGGCGGGGTGTGCGGCTGCGCCCCCAGCCGCAGGTCCCGCCCCTCGCGCTCGCGAAGAAACCGGTGCGCCGGTGCGCGGGTCGGCCTCCCCACGGAAATACAGGGTGTGCCCGTCGGGGCTCACGCCACGGTGACCTTGGCCACGAAGGCATCCAGGTTGTCCGACATGCGCGCAAGGCGTTCGTCCAAGGACAGGGACTCCTCGTACCGCCCGGAAGGCAGCTTCGGCTGCCGCTTGCCGCGCAGATACAGGGGGCAGGCGAGGTCCCCGCAGATGTAGATACCGACCGTGTTGCCCTCGCGGCCCCGCGCGCCCGCCAAAGGGGCGGCGAGCAGGGAGACCCCGGAGGATGCGTGGCCCGTCAGACAGATCTGGCACATGCTGGACTTCATGGCGCTGGTGCGCCTCACGGAGGGTATCCGCAGAGAGATCCCCAGCGGGCCCTGCGCCCGGGGCAGCACGAGATGCGCCCTCAGCGGCGCTCCCGGATCCACCCACCCCAGGAAGTCCAGGTCCTCCCAGGGCAGTTCTGCGAAGTCGAGCGGCAGCCGAAGCCGCGCCGCGTCGCCCTTGGTGCAGTTCACGAAGGATGAGCGGATCTGTTTCTCACTGAGCGGGTCCACGGGCGTCGACCCTACGTCCGCCCCGACCTGCACGCATCTCAATATCCGCCCCGGCCTGCACGCATCTCCATGGCCGCGTGATCCACCAGGCAGCGCCTGCCCCGCCTGGAACGCCACCACGCTCGGTACGAACCTCATGACAGCCGAGAGCGACCATGACCACCTCGTGGACCACACGGGAGCGGGGCACGGCTTCTTCAACGCCGGTACGGAACACCTACCCGAAATGCACCCTTCGTACTCACATGCGAATCTGGAACTGCCCGTCGTCCGAGAACCGCTACGAGAACCGCTACAGGAGGCACGATCGTGGGCAAGAAGCAGAGTCGGCAGAACCGCGGTGCCCGCACCGGCGGCCATGAACGCAGCGCTGCTCCGGAGACGAAGGAACAGACGCAGCGACCGGCCGGCCAGGACACGGTGCACGCGATCTCGGAACAGGTCTCCCACCGGAAGCAGCGGAGGTTCGGCCACAACTGATCCTGGGAGATCTACGACATCCGCCCTCTGTGGTGGCGCCCACGCCGGGCGCCACCACAGAGGGCGGATTCGTCGGTCCGGCGGTTTGTCGCCGTCTGCCGCCGGTGCGGTCCCGGAAGGGTTCTTGGTGGCTTCTTCATAAGTCCTTCATGGGTGCGGTCCTACATTCGCCGTCGTCCGGCCGGAGCGGGAGCCGGACGACAGCCAATGTGCGAGGAGCCCATGAGCATGAGTGCGCGTCGGTGGTACGGGAGATGGCTGCTGATCGGGGCGGCATCGGTGGTGGCGCTGACCGTGACCGGCTGCGGTGGCGGCGGGAACAGCGGGGACGACGTCGCTTCCGCGTCGAACGGCAAGAGCGACGCCACCACCTCCAAGGGGAGTTCGAGCGAGCTCGCCGACTACGTCGAGGGGCAGCGGAAGTGGGTCAAGTGCCTGCGCGACGAGGGGATCGACACCCCCGATCCCGACTCCAAGGGCCGGGTCGACCTCGGCGACAAGTCCGCCTGGAAACGCGATCCGAAGGCTCTCAAGGCTCAGGAGAAGTGCGCGAGCCTCAGCCTGCCCATCCCCGAGAGCCTCCTGAAGGAGCAGCGGCCCGAGCTCTCCAAGGACGAGATCGGGAAGAACCGGCGGTACGCGAAGTGCATGCAGGAGCACGGGGCGCCCGACTTCCCCGACACCGGTGCCGACGGCCACTTCCAGGAATCCGCGTGGGACGCGACATCCGCGGGTGCCAAGCGGGCCGCGCGTGTGTGCGCCCCGATCATCGGCATCCCGAACGACGCGCCCGCGCCCAAGGGCTGAGGAACCGGGAGCCGTGGACGTCGTGGAGAGCGCGGGAAAACAGCCGGCGGCGAGAACGGGCGTGGCGGCGGGCGGTGCGGACCGTCCGGGGGTCGGACGGCGCAGGCGTGGGCCCCTCATAGTGGGGGCCGGGATTCTGCTGGTTGCCGCGATCGGCGTGGTCGGAACCCTGGGGCTGGGCGGCGGCGCGGGGGCCGGCCAGGCGGGTGACCGGGGGACCGGTGGCCAGGCGGTAAAGGTCACTCGGGACACGCTGACCGACCAGACCGAGATCGACGGCCGACTCGGGCACGGGCCCGATGTTCCGTTCCAGATCAAGGCGAGCGGAACGGTGACCTGGCTGCCCGAATCGGGCAGGATCGTGCGGCGCGGTGAGACGGTACTGCGGGTCGACGACCGCCCGGTGGTGCTGCTCTACGGCAGTCTGCCCATGTATCGCGGTCTGGGTATGACGGAATCCGGAGGCGCTGCCACCGGGGGTGGCGACCGTGGTGACAGCGACGCGGACGGCGGGACCGGTAAGAGCGGTGGCGCAGGCGGCAGCGGGGGCTCCGCCATCGGCACCAGCACCAGCACCGGGGAGAGTTCCCAGGGTGCCGATGGTGCCGGTGGTGCCGGAGCCGGGCGGGCAGCCGGTACTCAGCAGCCGCCCGAACCCCTGCACGGCATGGACGTCAAACAGTTCGAGACCAACCTCAGCGCCCTCGGCTACTCGGGCTTCACCGTGGACGAGTCGTACTCCTCGCTGACCGCCGCAGCGGTCAAGCGCTGGCAGAAGGACCTCGGCCTGTCGCAGACCGGCAGAGTCGGCGCCGGGGACGTCGTCTACGCCCCCGGGCCGGTCCGTATCGCGAGCACCGGCGTGCAGGTGGGGGCCGACGCCGTGGGCAATCCGCTGAGTTACACCAGCACCTCGCGCATGGTCGACGTGGACGCACCCGCCTCCGACACGGCCTGGGCACGACGGGGCAGCGAGGTCACGGTGGAGCTCCCGGACGGGCGATCGGTCAAGGGCCAGGTCGCCCGCGTGGGCAAGGACGCGTCCGGGTCCGGCGGCTCGGGCACGGACGGTACGGACGGGGGCGGTGGCGGTGGCGGCGGGAGCGGTGCCGGTGGCGGCGAATCCGGAACCAGGACGGCCACCGTGTCCGTGGTGATCACCTTCGACGACCAGAGCTCTCTGGGCAGGCTGGAGAGCGGCCCGGTCACCGTCCGCCATGTGGTCACCCAGCGCAAGGGCGTACTCACCGTCCCGGTCGCCGCCCTGGTGGCGCTGGCCGAGGGCGGCCACGGACTGGAACTCGCCGAAAACAACGGAGGCGGCGGCACCGGCCGCTTCGTACAGGTCAGCACCGGCCTGTTCGCCAACGGCCGGGTCGAGGTGAGCGGTCCCCGGGTCCACGAGGGCATGAAGGTGAGGATCCCCAAGTGACCTCGACGAGAATGACCTCGCCGAGCCCGGCCGACCCGTCGGCCCCGCTGTCCGGCACACCGGTGGTCGAGTTCGCGGCCGTGTCGAAGACCTACCCCGGCCGCGTCACCGCGGTCGACGAGGCCGACCTCGTCATTCAGTACGGAGAACTCGTCGCCGTCGTCGGCCACTCCGGTTCGGGGAAGTCGACCGTGCTCCATCTGATGGGCACGCTCGACCGGCCGTCGCGCGGCCGGGTGGCCGTGGACGGTTACGACATCGCCGACCTGTCCGACGGTGAGGTCTCCGCACTCCGGGCGCAGCGGATCGGCTTCGTGTTCCAGCAGTTCCACCTGGCCGTGGGGGTGCCCGTGCTGGACACCGTCGCCGACGGTCTGCTGTACGCGGGTGTGCCCTTGCGGGAGCGTCGATGCCGGGCGGCCGACGCGCTCGCCCGCGTGGGGCTCGACCACCGGATCGGTCACCTCCCCCACCAGCTCTCCGGTGGCGAACGGCAGCGGGCCGCGGTCGCCCGGGCCGTGATCGGCGAGCCGGCCCTGCTGCTCGCCGACGAACCGACCGGCAACCTCGACTCGGCCTCCGGCGCGGCGGTGCTGGAGCTGCTGCGCGAACTGCACGCGGCCGGCACCACGGTGGTGGTCATCACGCACGACCGGGAGATGGCCGCGGTGTTCGACCGGCGGGTAGAGATGCGCGACGGTCGGATCGTCGCCGACAACGGTCGCGTCCTGCCCCGTACGGGGGCCGAGCGATGAGCCGCCCGAGGCGCGTCACCTCGCTGCGCCCGGCCCGGCTCCGCCCCGCCGACATCGTCCGGCTCGGCGGCACCGGTCTGCGTACCCGCCCCCTGCGGGTGGTCCTGTCGGCGCTGGGCATCGCGATCGGAGTCGCCGCGATGGTCGCCGTCGTCGGTATCTCCAGCTCCAGTCGGGCCGAGGTCGACCGCAGACTCGACAGTCTGGGCACCAACCTGTTGCGGGTCGCCCCCGGGCAGACTGCCGACGGCAAGAAGAGCAGCCTCCCCAAGGAGGCGGTACCCATGATCGGGCGTATCGGCCCGGTGCAGCAGGTGGCGGCCGTCGGCGCGGTCGAGGGCGCCGCGGTGTACCGCAATGAGCATGTGCCGGTCGGACGTACGAGCAGTGTCCAAGTGGCCGCGGCCGGGCCGCAGCTCCTGCCCGCGATCGGCGGACGCGTCGTCACGGGCCGGTGGCTGGACTCGGCGACCCAGGACTACCCGGCCGTGGTCCTCGGTTCCCAGGCGGCCCGGCGGCTGGACGCGTACACGCCCGGGACGCGCCTGTGGCTCGGCGGGAAGTGGTTCTCCCTGGTCGGTGTGCTCGACCCGGTGCCGCTGGCGCCGGAGATCGACAGCTCGGCGCTGGTCGGCTGGCGAGCCGCGCAGACCTACCTGCACTTCGACGGCCACCCGTCGAACGTCTACATACGCACCGAGAACAGCCGGGTGACGGCCGTACGCGATGTGCTCGCGGCGACGGCGAATCCGGCCGGGCCGAACGAGGTGCTGGTCTCCCGGCCCTCCGATGCGCTGGCCGCACGGGAGGCCACCGAGTCCGCGCTGACCGGACTGCTTCTGGGCCTCGGCGGGGTCGCGCTGCTGGTGGGCGGGGTCGGCGTGGGCAACACCATGATCATTTCGGTGTTGGAGCGGCGGCCGGAGATCGGCCTGCGCAGGTCGCTGGGCGCCACCAGCGGCCAGATCCGGGGGCAGTTCGTCACCGAGTCGCTGCTGCTGTCCGCGCTGGGCGGGTTCGGCGGCCTGGTGCTGGGTACCTCGATCACCGCCGGGTACGCGTATGCGCGGGTCTGGCCGACCGAGGTACCGGTGTGGTCCACGGCGGCGGGCATCGCCGTCACGCTGGTGATCGGCGGTCTCGCGGGCCTCTACCCGGCGGTCCGGGCCGGACGGCTCGCCCCCACCGAAGCACTCACGGGCGGGTGACGGGCGCCCCGCCCAGACGCTCCAAGACGCTCATAGGGCACGGGCGGGCGACGGGCCTCGGCCGGTCACCCGCCCCGCGGCCGGTGCCGTCGCCCGGCCCCCTCCGCGCCCCCTCCGCCTTCACCCGGCACCGCCAGGGCCCGAGCGGAGCACGACGCCGAACGTCGTACCGACACGGCTTCACCCAGCACCGCCAGGGCCCGTGCGGAGCACGACGCTGAACGTCGTACCGACACCCACCGTGCTCTCCACTTCGATCGTCCCCCGGTGATCGGTCACGATCTGGCGGGCGATGGAAAGCCCCAGGCCACTACCGCCGGTGGCTCGGCCCCGCGCCACGTCCGCGCGCCAGAATCGGTCGAAGAGATGCGGCAGTTCCTCGGGAGGTATCCCCTTCCCTGTGTCCCGCACCTGAATGATCGCCAGATCGCCGCGCCGGACCAGCGCCAGGGTCACGGTGCCGCCCGGAGCCGTGACCCGTACCGCGTTCACGACCAGGTTGCCGACGACCTGGCGCAGCCGCTCGGCGTCGGCGAACACACGCGCCGGCCGCGCCGCGTCGAGCTCCAGTACGACGCCGACGGTCTCGGCCCGGGCGCGGTGGGCGGTCCGGCAGGTCTCCAGCATGTCGGCCAGATCGACATCGCCGCGGTGGTAGGTGAGCGCACCGGCCTCGGCCAGGGCCAGATCCTGCAGGTCGTCCACGATCCGCTGCTGGAGCATCGCTTCCTCGTGGAGGGACTCCAGCAGCTCGGGGGTCGGCTCGACATAGCCGTCCTGCAACGCCTCCAGATAGCCGCGCAGATTGGCCAGCGGAGTGCGCAGCTCATGCGCGATGTCGCCGGTGAGGCGGCGCTGGCGGTCCTCGCCCGCCTGGATGGAGTCGGCCATCCGGTTGAAGGCGCCTCCGAGTTCGGCGATCTCGTCCCGGCCGGAGACGACGACCCGCCGCCCCAGGTCTCCCTCTCCCAGACCTCGCGCCGCGAGGGTCAGGGCACGGATCGGGCCCAGTACGGCCCTGGTCAGGAGCAGGGCACCGAGGACGGCCGCGAGAAACACGCCCGCCGCGACGGCGATCGTGGGCGCGGCGGCCAGGGCGGGCGGTGACTCGTCCTTGGCCCCGAGGCGGACCTGGAGCCGCGGTGGCGCCACGGAGCCGATCCGTTCGTTGAAGGCTCGCTGAAGGCAGGCGGTGAGACGCGGATCGGACTCGCAAGGCTGCACCGCTTCGTAGTCCTGGGTGATCCGCGGATCCGTGTCGGATGACGGCTCCTTGCACTGCGAAGGCCGGTGCGCCGTACTGATCCGGGGAATGCCGATCCTGTTGGGACGGGCCGTCACCGCAGCTCCCGCTCGTGTCAGGCATGCGGCGTACGTCGCGGCAGCCCGGTACTCGCCGATCGCCGTCACGGTGAGCTTGACCGAGGCCCGCGGTACTTTCTCCGCGGGCAGCCGCAGGGTGGGGCGCGGATCGACCAGGACCGGGGGCCGGCTGCTCACCGTGCGGGGCTCGTGCCCCGCCAGGGCGTCCGAGTCGACGAGCAGCACATCTTCCTCCGTCGCTACGCGGATACGCTGGCCGGTGTCCTTCGCGAGCTCGCCCACCGTCGGTGAGACCCCGTCCCACGTACCGTGTCCGAAGCCGTACGCGTAGAGCTCGCCGGTGATCCGGGAGAGCTCCTGCTGTCCGGTGACGACGGAATCCCGGACCTGGCGATTGGCCTGCCGCAGAGTCAGCCAGGCGGTTGCCGCCGTGGCGGTCATGGCGACAAGCATCAGCAGGCCGAGCGCCCGCAGCTTGAAGCTCACTGCTCCGCACCGGGCCCGTTCGCCAGCCGGTATCCGCGGCCGTAGACGGTCTCCACATACCGCCGGTCCGGTCGCCCACGCTCCAGCTTTCGCCGCAGGTTCATCACATGGGCGTCAACGGTGCGTTCCAGGACGTTCTGGTCGAACCCGAAGACCTGGTCGATGATCCGAGCCCGGGTGAAGACGCGTCCGGGCTCCCCCGCCAGCACGGTCAGGATGGCGAACTCCTTGCCGGTCAACACCACCGGCTCCCCGGCCACCCGCACCTCGTATCGGGCGACGTCGATCTCCAGGTCGTCGACGGTGAGCAACTCGGGATCGCTGCGCCCGGCGGCCTTCGCCCGGCGCAGCAGCGCCCTGACCCGAGCGGTCAGCTCCCTGGGGCTGTACGGCTTGGCCACGTAGTCGTCGGCCCCCAGGTCCAGCCCGAGGAGCATGTCCTCCTCCGTGGTGCGTGCGGTGAGCAGCAGGATGGGGACCTGGGATTCGGCGCGCAGGATCCGGCATACGTCGAGACCGTCGACGTTCGGCATCATCACGTCGAGCACGATGAGGTCGGGCCGGGAGGACCTGGCCCGGTCGATGGCCGAGCGCCCGTCGGCGACGATCTGGACCTCGTTGCCCTCGCGCTCCAGATAGATGCGTATCAGCCGCGCCTGCTTCACGTCGTCCTCGGCAACCAGTATGCGTGCGCTCAACGAGACTCCTCGGCCGGGCTCTGTCGTAACCGGGTACCAGTATCCGTACGAGCCGCCGACGCGGAACCGGACACCGGAGCGGGCACGAGATCGCATACGTCAACTGATGGTCCGCGCGTCCATGCGTATGACAGAGACGGCGGCTCGGCCCTCCGCGCGGCCGCAGCCCTCCCGGCCCGACGCCCCGATCCCGTCGGCGACCAAGAAGACGCGCAAGTGACCGATGGTGGCTCACCTCGCCACCGACGACCACCGGGTCTTGCCCGCGTGGCGAAATTCAGCCACGTCGGTTCTGACCGCCATCGCCGGGCATCGGCGCGTGACACCCCTGGCACTCGATCTTCCGTTCACGGAAACGGAATTCGCCCTGGAAACAAGGCCCATGTAAATACCAGCGAACACGTGCGCAGGAAGCGGCGCACGTCCGGAAGGGGAGCCATCGCGATGCGCCGATGACCCGTCCGTAGTCGCTCGGGATTCAGCTCGGTTCGAGCTCGGATCCCCTCCTCATGACTGACCGGGTGCCACTCGGAATACTTCCGGTCAGGGAGGCGTAAGAAATGGCCACATGGCAGCGGAATGCTTTCTTCGATTCGCCCGAATCGGAATCTTACTGCCATCACCGAACGTCCGGGCGAGGCGACGCTCACCGCCTTTTGACATTCCGCCCGGGGCAGGGGGTCAACGCAAACCGAATCGACAACGACGGGGGATTCGATGAAGCGTCGAACAGCGGCAGTTCTGCCCGTGATCGCGACCGTGGCCGCGTGCATCCCGATGACCCTCGCCACCCGGGCCACGGCGTCCGCCGCCTGCGGCAAGGGTGTCTCCGACAAGGACGGGAGCCCCTGGAACGCCACCGCGGACGGCGCCGACGAGCGCAGCGGCTCCAGCACCGATTGTGCGATCAACGGCATCGCCTGCTCCCCCCACAAGCTCGACCACCACTGCTGCACCGTGGCCGGCAACTGCGCCTGGACGCAACTCCGGAACAACAGCACGGGTGTCTACGGATGGGTTCGCGATGACCTGCTGAGCGACTACGGAAACGGCGTTCCCTGCGACTTCTGGCACCGGAAGTGATTCAGGGGCGGTCTCGACGAGGCCACCCCCGAATCCGCACGGAGAGGAGCCGAATGCACGGGGTGACGCCTACAACGACTTGGGCATGCAACGCCGTTCATCGCGTAACGGAACTACGCGTTCGCCCGGATGCGATCATTCCTGACGGCCTCGGAACGCCCACGGGAGCCCGCCCACCGTTCACGACCCTGCGCACCAAGGCCCTTGCACATCAAAGGAATTGGGTGCGCAGAGCCGACATCTCTCGCATCGCTACGGAATTCCCTCGCCGACGCCTAGGAGCCCCCAGTACGGACCCCCGCCCCAGCCGTCCGAGGCGCGACGACAACCAGTCCCGGACCGGCGCGCGACAGCAGCGCAGGCGGGCCGCACTCCCCGGGCCCCGGACACGCCGCACTCCCGGACACACCGCACTCCCCGGACACACCGCACTCCCCGGACACACCACACCCCGGGCACGCCGGGCGGCCCTTCACGGATGGCGCGACGGCCACGAGAACACGAGTCTCCGGCAAGGCCGCACGAGCCGCCACTCGCACCATTCCAGGTGCGTCCGGAGGTTTATCTACGCGCGGAGCTTCGCCGCCTAAACGATCATTCGGGCATATCAGACCAGTTCTTCTCCAGCTATTACCGGCGGGTACCAAGAACTGCTAGAAACATGGCGCTCCACCAACCCCCCACCCACCCCCCACATTTCGGAGGGCTGACAGCCATGTCAGTACGGAGATTCTGGGCGTCCGCATCCACTCTGCTCCTCGCCGCCGTGGCCGCTCTGGGCGTCGCCCAGCCGGCCTCGGCAACCTCCTCGGCCGCCGCCGGCGGGTACGTCGCTCTCGGCGACTCGTACTCGTCCGGCGTCGGCGCGGGGAGCTATCTGTCCGACAGCGGCGACTGCCGCCGCAGCACCAACGCCTACCCGTACCTCTGGGCAGCGGCGAACTCACCTTCGTCTTTCGCCTTCGTCGCCTGTTCGGGCGCCACGACGAGTTCGGTGGCCGGCAGCCAGCTGGGCGCGCTGAACTCGTCCACCGGCCTGGTCAGCGTCACCGCCGGCGGCAACGACGTCGGCTTCGCCAACGTCATGCAGGACTGTGTGCTGTACAGCGAGGCCACCTGCCTGAGCAGTGTCCGCTCAGCCGTCTCGCAGATGCAGAACTCGCTGCCGTCCGGCCTGGGTTCGCTCTACGGCGCCATCCGCTCGCGGGCTCCGCAGGCGCATGTCGTGGTGCTGGGCTACCCGCGCTTCTACCAGTTGAGCGGCACCTGCATCGCCGGGCTCTCGGAGAACGAGCGGGCGGCCATAAACAATGCGTCCGATGTCCTGAACGGTGTCATCGCCAAGCAGGCGGCCAACGCCGGGTTCACGTTCTCCAGCGTGGTGGACAAGTTCACCGGGCACGAGCTGTGCTCCGGTGACGCATGGCTCCACAGTGTGTCGATCCCGGTCTACAACTCGTACCACCCGAAGGCCGCCGGACAGTCGGGCGGCTACCTTCCGGCCTTCCGCTCGGCCGCGTAGGACGCGGACGAGGGAGGTACAACCGGCGGTACGGACATACAGAAGTACAGCCGGCAGTACAGAGGTGCGGCGGGCTGCCGGGAGCGGGTGCTTCCGGCAGCCCGCCGCAGGTCTGCTGCGGATCAGGTGCAGGCGCGGGCGATTCGCTTCCCGCGCGGACGGGTCGCTTCAGGCGCGGGCGGTGGTGCCCGGCCGGTACTGAGCAGGGCCGCGAGGGTGGCGGTCGCGAAGACCCGGTTACGCGGTATCGGCCGGCCGCGACGCCTTGATCGAGTACATCAGCGGAATGCGCGGACGGTCGGCGGGGAAACGGTAGAAGCCGTCGCCCTGCCGCTCCAGCGAAGAGAAACGGGCGAAGAGCGTGACGTCGTGCTCGTGCAGGAACTCGATGCGCAGCCCGGCAGCGGCCAGCGCCGACACCACGTCGCCGATCGGGTGCTGCCATTCGACGCTGCGGTTGTGGACGGTCGGTGCGTCGAAGTCGGCGTACGTGCCCGGCGCCTCGTCCACCCACGCGTCGCGGCTGAAGTAGTCGTGCACGACCTTCGCACCGGTCGAGTCGTCGAGGCAGTCCGTGATCGGGTGGAACTCCGCGAGGTAGAGGAACCCCCCGGGCGCCACGAGCGAAGCTGCCGTCTCGGCCCAGCGCCGGGTGTCGGGCAGCCAGTTCAGCGCGCCGACGCCGGTGTAGACGATGTCGTACGACGAGTCCGGGACGGCCTGCGCGGCGTCATGGACATCGGCGGCGACGAACGCCGCCCGGTCCTGGGTGAACCCCAGCTCGCGGGCCAGGCCGCGCGCGGTCTCCACGGCCGGTTCGGAGAAGTCCAGGCCGACGACGTGCGCGGCGCCGTGCCGGGCCCAGGAGAGGGTGTCGACCCCGATGTGGCACTGCAGATGCAGCAGCGACTTGCCCGTGACGTCCCCGACCTCGGCGCGTTCGAAGTCGCGCAGCGCGTCCTTGCCGGCGCGGAAGGAATCCAGGTCGTAGAAGTCGCTCCCGGTGTGGATGGGAACCCGCTCGTCCCAGTGCGCGCGGTTGGCCTCGTGCCAGTCGGCAGGGGTCGGTGCATTCATGCCCGGGAGGTTATCCACAGGCTGCGGGCGATGCGAACGAATTGTCGGCGTTCCGGCGCAGAATGGGGGACATGACTGAGATCACTGCCTCGACGGCCCCGTCCGCACAGGCGACCGTTTCCATGCCCGCGACCGCCTCTGTGCCGGAGTGGGAGCAGCGTTTCCGGGCGCCACGGGTGTCGTTGCCCGACTGGGCCGAAGATGCGCCGCACCGCGCGCTGTTCGTCTCCAACGCCACAGGCACGTACGAGCTGTACGCATGGGACCGCGCCACCGGCGAGCAGCGCCAGGTGACCGACCGGCCGAACGGGACGACGGACGGTGTGCTGACACCGGACGGCGAGTCGATCTGGTGGTTCAGCGACACCGACGGGGACGAGTTCGGGGTGTGGATGCGTCAGCCGTTCCACGGCGGCGGGGGCGAGGAGACGGTGGACGAGCCGGCTGCACCCGGCCTCGGTGCCTCGTACCCGGCCGGGCTCGCGATCGGGCGCGACGGTACGGCGGTGATCGGCCGTTCGACGGACGAGGACGGGACGACGATCCATGTCGTACGGCCCGGGGCCGCACCCGTCGAGATCTACCGGCACCGGGAGTCTGCGGGCGTCGGTGACCTCTCGTACGACGGGACGCTGATCGCCCTGGAGCACACCGAGCACGGCGATGCGATGCACTCCGCGCTGCGGGTGGTGCGGCCGGACGGGTCGAGGGTCGCCGAGCTGGACGACACCGAGGGCGGTACGAGGGAGCTGGGCCTGTCCGTGCTGGGCTTCGCCCCCGTCGCCGGAGACACGAGGCTGCTGGTCGGGCATCAGCGACGAGGCCGCTGGGAGCCGATGATCTGGGATCCGCTGACGGGCGTGGAGACGGACCTCGCGATCGATCTGCCCGGTGATGTGGGCGCCGAGTGGTATCCGGACGCCTCCGCGCTGCTGATCGTGCACGGCTTCGAGGCCCGCAGCGACCTGTGGCGGTTCGAGCCGGGGTCCGGCGGTGCTCCCGTCCGGGTGGAGACTCCCGCCGGTTCGGTGTCGGGTGCCACGGCCCGGCCGGACGGCACGGTGGAGTACCTGTGGTCGTCGGCCGCGCAGCCGCCCGTCATCCGGTCCACCTCGGGCGCGGTGGTGCTCGATCCGCCCGGCCTGAAGGCCCCGGCGTCCGTGCCGGTGGAGGACGTGTGGGTGGACGGGCCCGGTGGCCGCGTCCACGCGCTCGTACAGCGGCCCGCCGCCCCGGCAGAGGGGCCGTTCCCCACCGTCTTCGAGATCCACGGCGGTCCGACCTGGCACGACAGCGACGCCTTCGCCTCCGGTCCCGCCGCCTGGGTGGACCACGGCTACGCGGTCGTCCGGGTCAACTACCGCGGCTCCACCGGATACGGCCGCGCCTGGACGGACGCACTCAAGCACCGGGTCGGCCTGATCGAGCTGGAGGACATCGCCGCGGTACGGGAGTGGGCGGTGAAGTCCGGGCTCGCGGACCCGGCGAAGCTGGTCCTGGCCGGTGGCTCCTGGGGCGGCTATCTGACCCTGCTCGGCCTCGGTACGCAGCCGGACGACTGGGCCCTGGGCCTGGCGGCGGTCCCGGTCGCCGACTACGTCACGGCGTATCACGACGAGATGGAGGACCTGAAGGCGATGGACCGCACGCTGCTGGGCGGCACGCCGGAGGAGGTTCCCGAGCGCTTCGAGGCCTCGTCCCCGCTGACGTACGTCGACGCCGTCCGGGCGCCGGTCTACATCTCGGCGGGCGTCAACGACCCGCGCTGCCCGATCCGCCAGGTCGAGAACTACGTGGACCGGCTGAAGGGCCGTGACGCGGTGCACGAGGTCTACCGGTACGACGCGGGGCACGGTTCGCTCGTCGTGGAGGAGCGGGTCAAGCAGGTCCGCCTGGAACTCGACTTCGCCCGACGCCACCTGGCCCCGCAGGCGGGTCCGTCCGGCGAGTAGGGGCGTCCGTTCCGTCCTGGGCGTCTGTTCCGTCCGGTACGGGCCACCGCCACCGGGCGTCGGTCGGGACCCCGCGCCGGGCGACCGGAGCGGGGACCGTACCGTGGAGGTGTGTACCGGTTCCTGCTGACCCCGCGATGGTGGGGGATCAACCTCTTCGTCGTGCTGGCCATCCCGTTCTGCGTCTTCATGGGCACCTGGCAGCTCGGCCGCTTCGAGGACCGCGTGCAGACGCACGACGCCGCCGAGAAGCAGCCCGCCCCGGGCACGAGGGCCGCCAAGCCGATCGACGACCTCCTGCCCGTCGACACGGTGACCTCCGGCCGCCCCGCGACCGCGACCGGCCGGTACGCCGACCAGTTCTTGGTGCCCGGCCGGGAGTTGGACGACAAGAGCGGCTTCTATGTCCTGAACCTGCTCCGTACGGACAGCGGCAAGGCCCTGCCGGTGGTGCGCGGCTGGCTGCCCGGCGAGCCCGGCCACACCGCCGTGCCCGCCGCACCGACCGGCAAGGTCACGGTCACCGGCGACCTCCAGGCGTCCGAGAACGCCGGCACGGCGGGCGTCGACGCGGCGGGCGGGCTCCCGCACGGCCAGATCGGCATGGTCAGCGCCGCGTCCCTGGTCAACCTCGTCCCGTACGACGTCTACGACGCCTGGGTGACGCTCCAGGACACCGGCGCCACCGGCGCGCTGCGCCCCGTACCGGCCGCCGCACCGCAGGGCACCGGGCTCGACCTGAAGGCCTTCCAGAACCTCGGCTACACCGGGGAGTGGTTCGTCTTCGCCGGGTTCGTGCTCTTCATGTGGTTCCGGCTGGTCCGCCGCGAGGCCGAAGCGGCGCGCGACCTGAAGCTGGGCCTCGTCGCAGACGCGGATACGGGTGCGGCTGCGGGCCAGGACGCGGGCCCGGATGCGGCTGCGGGTGTGGGCCCGGCTGCGGGGGTGGGCGCGGACACCCGCCCGGTGGATCCCGCCGACCCCGACGTGAGCGTCGGCACCGTCTGAGGACGTACACACGTGAGGGGGTCCGCCCGTCGAATCGGCCGGTGGACCCCCTCACGCATGCGTCATACGCCGTACGCCGCAAACCACGCCCCGCCCCCGCCCCGCGTCACATCACAAGGCATCACGAGGCATCTCGGGGCGTCATGTGGTGGGAGCCAGCACCCCGGTCCGGTAGATCGTGCCCGCGCAGGCGTTGATGATCTTCGTCTCCGCGACCGGCGCACCCGCCTCCGGTGTGTGTGTGACGGCGACACTGCCGTCCAGCGCCCCGCCGCCGTCCTCGTTGCCGAACTGCGGATTCATGTCGACGGACCCGTCCGCGTTGCCCGTATCGGGACCGGCGGCGGTGCCGCCACCCGTGCTGTCCGTGCCGCCCGTCGGGGTCGGGCTCGGTGAGCCTCCGGCGGTCGGGCAGGTGTCCTTGGGCACCCAGGCGAACTTCACCTCGTACGCCATGGACGGCTTCAGCAGCACCGTCCCCTGCTCCTGCGAGGGGTCGGGCAGCCCGGATGCCGCATCACCCGCCGTGTGCTGGACAACCGTGATCTCGGCCGGGTCGGCCGCGCCCATCGCCTGAAAGCCCACACTTCCGCTGCTGCTCACCGAACAGTCCGTGCCGGAGACGTTGGCGATCCGGAAGGTGCCGTACACCGTGCCGTCGGCGCTCGCCGCGCCCGTCTCGGCCGAGGCGACCGAGAGCTGCCCCGGGTCGCAGTTCGGCCTGGACGCCGCCTCGGAGGCGGCCGGGTCGGCGACCCCACCGGCCAGCCCGCCGCCGGTGCCCTGGCCGCGGCTGCCGGACGGGCTGCTCGTGCTCGCGGGTCGGTTCGGGCCGTCGTCTGCCTGCCCGTTGCTGCCGCCGCCGTCGCTCTTCCCGCCGGTCGCCGAATCGCTCTCGGTGCCGTTGCCGCCCTGCGCCTGCTCGCCGTGTCCGGCTATCGCGGGATTGGCGGCGTTCGAACCGTCGGAGTTCGCGACATGGACGAAGGCCGGGACGGCCGTGCCGATGAGCAGTGCCGCCGCCGCCATGCCGACGACGGCCTGCCGTCGCCTGGCGCGCCGGGCGGGCACCGCGCGCTGCAGAAGGTCGAGAGTGCCGTCGCCGGGTTCGATGTGCTCGACGGCCCCGTGCAGCATGCGGCGCAGCGCGACCTCGTCCATGTCCGCACCCGCGCCCGGGCTCACCTGTGAGGCGCTCTCCGACCCACGATTCTCCGGCCCGTCGCGCTCCGGCCCGTCGTTCACCATTCCGTTTCCAGTCGGGTCATTCCAAGGCTCACGCTCGTGGCCGTTCTCGTGGCCGTTCTCGTGGCCATTCTCGTTCCCGTGGTCGCGCCGGCTCATACCTGCGCCTCCATCACGACGCGCAGCGCCGCGATCCCACGCGAGCCGTAGGCCTTGACCGAGCCCAGGGATATGCCCAGCGTCTCGGCCACCTGGGCCTCCGTCATGTCCGCGAAGTAACGCAGCACCAGAACCTCCCGCTGGCGCCGTTGCAGCCCCCGCATCGCCTTGATCAGCGCGTCCCGCTCCAGCTGGTCGTACGCGCCCTCCTCCGCGCTCGCCATGTCCGGCATGGGCTTGGAGAGCAGCTTCAGCCCGAGGATGCGGCGGCGCAGCGCGGAACGCGACAGGTTGACGACGGTCTGGCGCAGATACGCGAGTGTCTTCTCGGGGTCCCGTACCCGGTTCCGCGCCGAGTGCACGCGGATGAACGCCTCCTGCACCACGTCCTCACAGGAGGCGGTGTCGTCCAGAAGCAGAGCCGCGAGGCCGAGCAGCGAACGGTAGTGGGCGCGATAGGTCTCGGTGAGATGGTCGACGGTGGTCCCGGCAGCCATGCTCTCCTCAGCGCCCTCGCGCTGCGACGGCAGCCGTGCGGGACGCGCTGCGGGCATGGGCGCGATCACCGGCATACCGCCGGGCGCGCGGGGCCGTCTGAGCGGCCGGACCGAAGCGCCGCGCAGGGGGCCCACCACTGTGATATCGAGAACCTCTGCCACGCCAGTTGGACACGTTTCCCCCCGTCAGGGTTGTACGCGCGCAGCACCGCGTTTGACACGGTGCGACATGCCCTCATACGTACCTGCTCTTCCCCGAATGCCCTGAATGTGCGCCCCGCCGCGCAAGAGGTGACCGCATAGACGCGCGCTGTCCGGCCGGCGGTTGCAGCAGGCCGAAAGGTCATCGTCGGACACCCTGACACCCCAGCTCAAGAGGTTCAGGCCTTCAACTTACTCACAGGGCATTCACAGAATGCGTATAAACAGGTCCGATCAGGGCCGAGGGAATTCGGCGGCCACCGATTCGGCGATCTGCGCCACGTTCAGGGCCGCGCCCTTGCGGAGATTGTCGCCGCAGACGAACAGTTCCAGACCCCGGGGATCGTCCAGCGACCTGCGCACCCGCCCGACCCAGGTCGGATCGGTGCCCACGACGTCGGACGGTGTCGGGAAGTCTCCCGCCGCGGGGTTGTCGTACAGCACCACGCCCGGGGCCGTCGCCAGGATCTCGTGGGCCCGGTCGACCGTGATCTCGTTCTCGAACCGTGCGTGCACGGACATCGAGTGCGTCGCGATCACGGGTACGTACACACAGGTCGCCGCCACCCGCAGGCTCGGCAGATCCAGGATCTTGCGGCATTCCTGACGGATCGCCAGTTCCTCCGACGACCAGCCGTCGCCGGCCTCGGTCCCGGCCCAGGGCACCACGTTGAGGGCCACCGGTGCGGCAAAGGGGCTGCCTTCCGCGTCGCCCACGGCCCGCCGTACGTCTCCGGGCTTCGTGCCCAACTCCGTACCGGCCACCATCGACAGCTGTTCGCGCAGCGCGGCGACGCCGTCGCGGCCCGCCCCGCTCACCGCCTGGTACGAGGAGACGACCAGTTCCTGCACGCCGAATTCGGCGTGCAGCGCACCGACCGCGACGATCAGCGAGAGCGTCGTGCAGTTCGGGCTCGCGACGATGCCGCGCGGCCTGATCCGTGCGGCATGCGGATTGATCTCGGGCACGACCAGCGGAACGTCCGCGTCCAGCCGGAACGCGGCGGAGTCGTCGATGACGACCGTGCCCTTGGCGGCGGCGATCGGCGCCCACCGTGCGGAGACGTCGTCGGGCACCAGGAACAGCGCCACGTCGACACCGTCGAAGACATCCTCGGTGAGTTCGAGGACTTCGCTCTCCTCGCCGCGTACGACCAGCTTGCGGCCGGCCGAACGCGGCGAGGCGATCAGCTTCACCTCGCCCCAGACATCCGCGTGCTGCGAAAGGATCTGGAGCATGACGCCGCCGATCGCCCCGGTCGCTCCGACAACCGCGAGCGAAGGGCGGCGGGCGGTCATCGGCCGGTGCCCCCGTAGACGACGGCCTCGTCGGAATCGCTGTCGAGACCGAAGGCGGTGTGCACGGCGCGCACGGCCTCGATGACGTCATCGGCGCGGGTGACGACCGAGATGCGGATCTCGGATGTCGAGATCAGCTCGATGTTCACCCCGGCGTCCGAGAGCGCCTCGAAGAAGGCCGCCGTGACGCCCGGGTTGGTCTTCATACCCGCGCCGACCAGGGAGATCTTCGCGATCTGGTCGTCGTAGCGCAGCGACTCGAAGCCGATGGTGCCGCGGTTGCGCTCCAGGGCGTCGATGGCCTTGCGGCCCTCGGACTTCGGCAGCGTGAACGAGATGTCGGTCAGACCGGTCGACGCGGCGGAGACGTTCTGCACCACCATGTCGATGTTGACCTCCGCGTTCGCGATGGTGCGGAAGATCGCGGCGGCCTCGCCCGGCTTGTCGGGCACGCCGACGACGGTGATCTTGGCCTCGGAGACGTCATGGGCGACTCCGGAGATGATCGCGTGCTCCACCTTCTGGTCCCCTTGCGGCTCGTTGCTGACCCAGGTTCCGCGCAGTCCGGAGAAGGACGAGCGGACGTGGATCGGGATGTTGTAACGGCGTGCGTACTCCACGCACCGGTGCAGCAGCACCTTGGAGCCGGACGCGGCCAGCTCCAGCATGTCCTCGAAGGAGATCCAGTCGATCTTCCGGGCCTTCTTCACGACCCGCGGGTCGGCGGTGAAGACACCGTCCACATCGGTGTAGATCTCACAGACCTCGGCATCCAGCGCGGCCGCGAGCGCGACGGCGGTGGTGTCGGACCCGCCGCGGCCGAGGGTGGTGATGTCCTTCTTGTCCTGGGACACACCCTGGAACCCCGCGACGATCGCGATGTTCCCCTCGTCCAGCGCCGTACGGATACGGCCCGGCGTCACATCGATGATGCGCGCTTTGTTGTGGACCGAGTCGGTGATGACGCCCGCCTGGCTGCCCGTGAACGACTGGGCCTCGTGCCCCAGGTTTTTGATCGCCATGGCCAGCAGGGCCATGGAGATCCGCTCTCCGGCGGTCAGCAGCATGTCGAACTCACGCCCGGCAGGGATCGGGGATACCTGCTCGGCGAGATCGATCAACTCGTCCGTCGTGTCGCCCATCGCTGACACCACGACAACCACCTGGTTGCCGTTCTTCTTGGCATCGACGATTCGCTTGGCGACGCGCTTGATGCCTTCGGCATCGGCTACGGAGGAGCCTCCGTACTTCTGCACGACAAGGCCCACGTGCGCTCCTCGCTCAGTCCATTACTGCGGTCGGCTCAGTTTAACGAGCAGTCCGGAAACGCCCCGTCGATACCACATGGTGAGATATCCCGCTCAGTACGTGATCATCGGCGTATCGCTCGGAACTGCTCGTACGGGGCTGCTGCCCGCCGATCGGGCCCGCACTCCCGTATGTGGTCCAGCCCACACGCGCGGTGTGCCGGGTCCACGATGCACGAACAGTCCACCTCCAGCGTGGACCGGAAGCCCACGGTCCGCCCTTCGGAGGCCCCCACCATGTGTACGCCGCTCCGCGGACTCCCCCTGCTCCTCGCCCTCGCCGCCGTCCCTCTCGCGGCGTCTCACGCCCACGCGGGCGGCACCTGCTTCGCCACCCACGCCGACGCCCCGGTCCACGGCGGCGCGCACCCATGGACCGACATCGTCGGCTACCTGGACCCAGGCACCCCGGTCAACGGCACCCGCCGGGGCGCGGACGAGCTGTGGCGGGTGTCGCGCACGGACAACGGCGCGCAACCGGGCTTCATGCGGGACGGCGACCTGCCGTGCGACGGGGGGTGAGGCCGGGCGGCCGGCCCGCGCCCCACTACTGCACCTGTCGCAGCCCCAGTGGTCCCGCGATCTCCTCGGCCATCACCCGGCCCGCTTCCTCGGCCAGCTCGTCGTCGGCGGTCTCCGAGTCCGTGTCCAGGCCGTCCAGTTCCTGGAGGGGCTGGTTGAGGCGGATGTGGGCGATCAGGGACTGGAGGGCGCGCAGGGTAGCGGATGCGGTGGAGCCCCAGTTGGAGAAGTACGAGAACTGCCACCACCACAGGGCCTCGCTCGTGCGGCCCTCTTCGTAGTGGGCCAGGCCGTGGCGCAGGTCGGTGACCAGGTCGGCCAGGCCGTCGGAGATACGGGCCGGGACCGGGGCCTTGCGGGGCTCGTACGGGTCGAAGACCTCGGAGTAGACGTCGATCGGTTCCAGCAGGTCGGCGAAGCGCTCGCGCAGACCGTCGGCGTCCGGCTCCGCGCCCAGGTCGGGCTCGTAGCGCTCATCGGGGACGATGTCCTCGTACGCACCGAGCCTGCCGCCCGCCAGCAGCAGCTGGGAGACCTGGAGCAGCAGGACGGGAACGGCCTCCTCGGGCTCCTCGACCTTGGACACCTCGGTGACCGCGACGATGAACGTCTTGATCTGGTCGGCGATCTGGACAGCGAAATCGTCGGGGTCCTGCGTGACGGAGTTCAGCGTGGCGTCAGACATCGAGGGGACCTCCCGTGGGCACGGTCGCGAACGGTGAGTAGAACATAGCGTCGCTGAACGTAAAGCCGTCGTGAGTCGCAAAGACAGTCCCCGCGAGAACTTCGGACGACGAAGAAGCGGAGGCAGACGCGGAGGCAGACGCGGACGTGGAAGCGGACGTGGAAGCGGACGTGGAAGCGTCAGACATCGAGCAGGCGCCTCCCCTCGAAGGCGCGGCCCAGGGTGACCTCGTCCGCGTACTCCAGGTCGCCGCCCACCGGCAGACCGCTGGCCAGTCTGGTGACCCGCAGGTCCATCGGCTTGATCATCCGCGCCAGGTACGTCGCGGTGGCCTCGCCCTCCAGGTTGGGGTCGGTGGCCAGGATCAGTTCCGTGATCGACCCGTCGGCGAGACGGGCGAGCAGCTCGCGGATGCGCAGGTCGTCGGGCCCGACGCCCTCGATCGGGCTGATCGCACCGCCGAGCACGTGGTACCGGCCCCGGAACTCGCGGGTCCGCTCGACCGCGACGACATCCTTCGGCTCCTCGACCACACAGATGACCGTCTGGTCGCGGCGCGCGTCCCGGCAGATATTGCACTGCTCCTGCTGGGCGACGTTGCCGCAGACCGAACAGAACCGGACTTTGTCCTTGACCTCCAGGAGGGCATGGGCGAGACGGCGCACATCGGTCGGCTCGGCCTGCAGGATGTGGAAGGCGATCCGCTGCGCGCTCTTGGGACCGACGCCGGGCAGCCTGCCCAACTCGTCGATGAGGTCCTGAACCACGCCTTCGTACAACGGGATCGCCTTCCTGGTCCTGAGCTATGAATACAACGTACGAGTTCGGGCCGCAGGTCAGAAGGGGAGACCGGGCATGCCGCCCAGGCCCTGGGCCAGCGGGCCGAGTTTCTGCTGCTGAAGCTGCTGCGCGTTCTCGTTCGCGGCCTGTACCGCGGCGACGACGAGGTCCGCGAGCGTCTCGGTGTCCTCCGGGTCGACGGCCTTCGGGTCGATCACCAGGGCCCGGAGCTCGCCGGAGCCGGTCACGGTCGCCTTCACCAGACCGCCACCCGCCTGACCTTCGACCTCGGTCCCGGCCAGCTCCTCCTGGGCCGCGGCGAGATCCTGCTGCATCTTCTGGGCCTGCTGCAGCAACTGCTGCATATTGGGCTGACCACCACCGGGAATCACGGTCACTCCTGGCAATTCGACGACAAAATGTTTCGGTACGCCGAGCCTACGTGGTCACCGCGCAGCGCGCCCCACCCACTGGCAAGCAACTCTTTCGAGTGAGTTTCAGGCAGCGTCGGCGAGACTCCTATACCTGATCACAGGCCCCGCACACCCGGGAATACCGCGATTTCGACCCCACGGCCCACCATTCGGCGGTAGGAAGGGCATGCGCATCGGACACACAGGCACACCACTCGTCACGCAAGGTTACGTACGCGGGACAGTCGGCCACGCCGGAGAGCAGTGATCAGCCCACCGTCGAGCACACCGCCACCCATCAGGCGTCGCTACGCAGAATGCAGAGGAGTACCCCGGTGAGTCAGCCGGAGATGCAGCCCGAAGGGCCGCCCCGCAACGAGCCCGGTTCGGCCGGCTCGGGCTCCGGCGCGCGCGGCCGGGGCGGGCGGGGCCGGGATCTGACCGGCACACCGTTCCCGCTCGGTGACTGGGGCGAGCCTGCCGAACGCCTCGACGAGCTGTACCGCTGGGTCGAGGCCGATGCGCTGCGCACCGCCGACTGGTATCTGATCGACCGGGTGTGGAAGCGGCGCGGCGCCAGGGCGCTGCGGACCGGTACGGCGGCCGGGGCGGTCGCGGGCGCCGCGCTGCCGTTGCTCGATCTCACCGGGGCGCTGAGCGGGGCGGCGGGATGGGGCTATCTGTCGCTGCTGCTGGGCGCCGCGTGCATGGCCTGCGACCGGTTCTTCGGCCTGACCTCGGGCTGGATAAGGAACCTCGCCACCGCCCAGGCAGTGCAGCGGCGACTTCAGGTGCTGCAGTTCGACTGGGCGTCGGAGTGCGTACGGGAGGTGCTCGGCCCGACCGAAGGCACGGCCAGCGAGGCCGCCGAGCGGTGCCTGGGGGTGCTGCGGCGGTTCTCGGAGGACATCACGGAGCTCGTACGGACCGAGACCGCCGACTGGATGGTGGAGTTCCGGGCCGGGCCCGCGCCGATGGGGATGCAGGCGTTGGCGTCGGGCAGTGGGGGCGGGGGGCGTACGGACCAGGGGGCGCTGCCGGGCCGGTTCCCGATGCAGACGATGGCCCGGCCGAACATGCCGCGGCAGCGGCCTCCGGAGTCCCCGCGGTGATTTCGCCGCGGGGACGCCGGGGCGCCTGACCGTCCTTGCACGGGTGTCCGGCATCCGGTAGCGGCACCTGGCATCCGGTACCGGTATCCGCTTCAGCTGAAGATGATCATGGAGCCTTGGGCGAGGCTGCGCGTGGCCGCCGCGTGCAGGCCCAGCCAGACGTGCCGCTCGCGGGCGAACGGACTGTCGTCGTACGGAATCGGGCCCGCCGGTTCCTCCAGGGACGTCGGTGCGGCGGGTGGCGGCGGGGCGGCCGGCGGGTTCGCCGGGTCGATGCCGATGGACGGGGCGACGAACTCCAGCTCCCGCAGCAGCCCGTGCGCGGACCCGAGCGGGCCGCCGCCCGCCAGCAGGTCGTCGCCGGAGAGCGGAGCGGCGAAGTCCAGCGGGACGTACGCCCCCGCGTGGTCGTAGTGCCAGACCAGGTGGGACTGCCGGGCACTCGCCTCGAACATCTCCAGCAACTGCTCGTAGTCCCCGCCCAGTTCGTCGACGGGCGTGGCGGCGAGTCCACTGAGCCGGAGCAGATAGGCACGGCGCAGGAAGTGCAGGGCGTCGTAGTCGAAGCCCGCGACCGGAGCGACGTCGCCGGTCAGGCCCGGCATGTAGGCGTACACGGGGACGGGCGGCAGCCCGGCCTCGCTCAGCGCCTTGTCGTAGACGGCTATCTCTTCGGCGAACGGGTTGTCGGGGCTGTGGCACAGCACATCGACGAGGGGGACCAGCCACAGGTCACAGGCCACGAAGTCTCGCTCTCCCACGGGTGCGCATCGGAGTCATCGGTTCATCGGTTATCGGATCGGGTTCATCGGGTTCATCGGGTTGTTCACGACGGTCGGGACAGCGTAATGCGGTGGGCTCATTGCGCACAGTGGCCGACGGCCGCGGATAGGCGCCGACCGTATTCCGCAGTCGCCGGCCCGCAGTCGCTCGGTCAGCGCGTCAGGGGCTGCGGCTACGGCGCCTCGGCGGACGGTGCCTGTCCGGCCGGCTCCGGACCGTGGCCCGGATGCGCCGGATCTCCGGCCGCGAGCCGGTCCGCCCAGTTCAGCGCGTGCGTGTTGTAGTCGTCCATCACCGCGCACACCGCGTCGCGGTCGCCGAGGGTGATCGCCGCGACGAGTTCCGGATGGCCGTGCCACAGCCACTCCCGGGCGCCCACGTCGTGGCGCAGATACGGCACCGCGAACACCCATGTCTGGACGCGCATCCGGTGCAGGAAGTCGGTGATGTACGTGTTGTCGACGAGCGCGCCCAGCTCACGCCAGAAGCGCAGGTCGTAGCCGATGAGGATGTCGAGGTCGCCGCCCTGGGCCGCCCGTGCGGCCTCCTGGGCTCTGCGGCGTACGGAGACCAGATGGTCCCGGTGCGCCACCTTCTGCGCGGCCGACAGTGCGGGCCCGCAGAAGAGGCCGCGGATGACTCCGTCGATGACCAGGGTCCGGGCCTCGACCATCGACCGGTAGTCGGCGACGGTGAACTCACGCACCCGGAAGCCGCGGTGCTGATCCGATTCGAGCAGGCCCTGCGCGGAGAGATCGAAGAGCGCCTCGCGTACCGGAGTCGCGGAGACACCGTACTGCTCGGCGATCTGCTTGACGGTGAACTCCCTCCCCGGCCGCAAACGCCCGGCAAGCACTTCGTCACGCAGCGCGTCCGCGATCTGCTGCCGCAGCGTACTGCGGGTCACAGCTCCGCTCGCGCACATGGCGCCCCTCCCCTTTTTCGGCTTTCGGTCACCTTAAGCCAGGGTCGCCCTGCCCGGATCCGGGCAGGGCAGGGGAGGGCGTGGAGGGTACGGCCGGGCAGGGGCGCTGTTCCGCCTAGCCGCGCGGGCCCCGCCGCTACACCGTGTACTCGTCCGCGACCGACAGCGCCGCGTCGAGAGCCGCGAGACCCTCCTTGGCCTCGGCCTCGGTGATGTTGCAGGCCGGAACGGCGTGGGTGCGGTTCATGTTGATGAAGGGCCACAGGCCGTTCTTCTTCGCCGCCGTGCCGAAGGCCGCCATCGGTGCGTTGGCCTCGCCCGCCGCGTTGTACGGGACCAGCGGCTCGCGGGTCTCCTTGTCGCGGACCAGGTCCAGCGCCCAGAACGCGCCGAGGCCGCGGACCTCGCCGACCGACGGGTGGCGCTCGGCGAGCTCGCGCAGGCCGGGGCCGAGGACCGTCTCGCCGATGTGGGCGGCGTTCTCGATGACCTTCTCGTCCTCCATCACGTGGATGGTGGCGACCGCGGCCGCGCAGGCCAGCGGGTGGCCGGAGTAGGTCAGTCCGCCCGGGTAGGCGCGGGTCTCGAAGGTGGCGGCGATCTCGGCGGAGATGGCGACACCGCCGAGCGGTACGTAACCGGAGTTGACGCCCTTGGCGAAGGTCATCAGGTCCGGCACCACGTCGAAGTGGTCGGCGGCGAACCACTTGCCGGTGCGCCCGAATCCGGCCATCACCTCGTCGAGGATGAAGACGATCCCGTACCGGTCGCAGATCTCGCGCACGCCCGCGAGGTAGCCGGGCGGCGGCGTCATGATGCCCGCCGTGCCGGGGATCGTCTCCAGGATGATCGCGGCGATGGTGGCGGCGCCCTCGAAGGCGAGGGTGTCCTCCAGGTGCTGGAGCGCGCGGGCACACTCCTCGGCCTCGGTCCCGGCGTGGAACGGCGAACGGTAGAGGAACGGGGCCCAGAAGCGGACGACGCCCGCCGAGCCGTTGTCGGACGGCCAGCGGCGCGGGTCGCCGGTCAGGTTGATCGCGGTGGAGGTGGCGCCGTGGTACGAGCGGTAGGCGGAGAGCACCTTCGTACGGCCGGTGTGCAGCCGGGCCATCCGGACGGCGTTCTCCACGGCTTCCGCGCCGCCGTTGGTGAAGAAGATCTTGTCCAGGTCACCGGGGGTGCGCTCGGCGATGAGGCGCGCGGCCTCGGAGCGCGCCTCGATCGCGAACGCGGGAGCGAAGGTGGCGAGTTTGCCCGCCTGCTCCTGGATCGCGGCGACGACGGTGGGGTGCTGATAGCCGATGTTGGTGTAGACGAGGCCGCTGGTGAAGTCCAGGTAGCGATTGCCGTCGTAGTCCCAGAAGTACGCCCCCTCGGCGCCGGCGACGGCGAGCGGGTCGATCAGGCCCTGGGCGGACCAGGAGTGGAACACGTGCGCACGGTCGGCGGCCTTCACGGCCGCACCGGCAGCGGGGTCGACATGCGGGGCATGCGGGGCATGAGGGGTCATGCCGTGAGCGTAGGCCGCGCCGGGAGCGGATCGACATGGCCACCTTGTATGGCGTGGGGCGCTCTGGTGGGCAGGGTGTCGCGTCGGTCCGGCACAGCCACTTTTGACAACACACTGTCCTCCTGACAGCATATTGTCATCGCCGTCCGGCGGTTCCCCACATCCAGGAGGCGTCATGCCCCGCAGGACCCTGGTACATCTGGCCGTGTACGACACCTACGCCGACTGGGAGACCGGGCACACCACCGCCCATCTCGCCCGAGCCGGTTTCACGGTGCGTACGGTCGGGCCCACCACCGACCCCGTCACCACCATGGGCGGGCTGCGCGTCCAGCCCGATCTCGCGCTCGCGGAGCTGCGCCCCGAGGACAGCGCGCTGCTGATCCTCACCGGCGCCGGTCTCTGGGACTCCGGCGACGAGCTCGCCCCCTTCGCCCGGACGGCCCGCGCCTTCCTGGACGCCGGGGTTCCGGTCGCCGCGATCTGCGGTGCGACGGCGGGGCTGGCCCGCGAGGGGCTGCTCGACGACCGCGCCCACACGAGCGCGGTCTCCTTCTATCTCGCGGCCACGGGGTACGGGGGTGGTGAGCGGTACGTCGACGCGGACGCGGTGACGGACGGCGACCTCATCACGGCCGGGCCGACCGAACCGGTCGCGTTCGCCCGTGAGGTCTTCGCACGGCTCGGGGTGTACGAAGGCGCGAAGCTCGACGCCTGGTACCGGCTCTTCCACGACTCGGACGCGAGCGCGTACGAGGTGCTGCAGGGGTGAGCCGCGCGCAGCAGGACTCGCTCAGCCGGACCGCGCTCGGCATCTTCCACCTGAACGGCCAATTTCTGGCGGTGTCGGAGAAGTTGGCCAGGCCGGCCGGGCTGACCGCAGCGTGGTGGCAGGTCCTCGGGGCGGTGCTGGCCGAGCCGTTGCCCGTGTCCGGGATCGCCCGCGTCATGGGGATCACGCGGCAGAGCGTGCAGCGGATCGCGGATCTGCTCGTGGGGAAGGGACTTGCGGAGTACGTACCGAATCCGGCCCACCAGCGCGCGAAGCTGCTCCGCCCCACGGAGGAGGGCCGGGCAGCCATGTCCCGGATCGGCCCCGGCCACGCGGAGTTCGCGGCGCGGCTGGCGGAGGAACTGGGGGAGGCGGAGTTCGCGGAGACGGTACGGGTGCTGGAGCGGTTGTCCGCGGCGGTGGAAGCGGTGGGGGCGGCAGGCATTTCCAGCCCGTCCGGCACGCCTGAGGACGGAACCACCCCCAGCCCGTCCGGTGCTTGAGGACAAAACCGGAGGAGGAATCGCTGGACACCCCGCGGACGGGCGTGAATTACCGGACCCACCGGGGCACACCCCGCGCCGCTATTCTCGACCCGTTCCGGCGTATCGCCGCACGGGGGAGGACACACACCATGGAAAAGCTCGGGCCCGCCGACCCACAACGCATCGGTGCCTACCGCCTGCTGGGCCGGCTCGGCGCAGGCGGCATGGGCCAGGTCTATCTGGCCCGCTCCGACCGCGGCCGCACCGTCGCGATCAAGCTGGTACGCGGCGACCTCGCCGAGCAGGGGGAGTTCCGCGACCGCTTCCGCCAGGAAGTGCGGGCCGCCCGCCAGGTCGGCTCCGCCTGGACCACCCCCGTGCTCGACGCCGACACCGAGGCCGCCGTGCCCTGGGTCGCGACCGGATACGTCGCCGGGCCCTCCCTCCAGGCCACCGTCTCCGGTCGCGCGGGCGCCCGCGCGGAGGCGGCTTCCGGAACGTACGGTCCCCTGCCCGAGCGTTCGGTTCACATCCTGGGTGCCGGTCTCGCCCACGCCCTCCAGGCCATCCACGCCGCCGGACTCATCCACCGCGACCTCAAGCCCTCCAACATCCTGCTGACGATCGACGGGCCGCGCGTCATCGACTTCGGCATAGCCCGGGCACTCGACACCGTGGCCGGCGGCGGCCTCACCCGCACCGGGGCCCTGGTCGGTTCGCCCGGTTTCATGGCACCCGAGCAGGTGCGCGGCGAGCGTGCGACCCCGGCGTGCGACGTGTTCTGCCTGGGCTCGGTACTGGCGTACGCGTCCACCGGCCGGCTTCCGTTCGGGTCGTCCGACAGCGGCGTGCACGCGCAGATGTTCCGGATCGCCCAGGAGGACCCGGACCTGACCGGCGTCCCCGTGGACCTAGTCGAACTGATCAAGGACTGCCTGAGCAAGGACCCGGCCTCCCGCCCGACGACGGACGCGATCCTGGAACGCCTGGCCGAGGACGATACGGCGGAACCCTGGCTTCCGAGTGCGCTCATCGCCCAACTCGGGCGTCATGCTGTCGAGTTGCTCGACTCCGAGGACCCGGAGGCGGCGGAGGCGGAGGAGGCGGCCGAGGAGGCTCCCCTACCGGACATGGCACCCCCACCGCCCCCGACTCCCGCGGACCGCCCCGTCCGCACACTCCCCACGATCGTCGGCGCCCCGACCCCGACCCCCGCGCCCGCCCCGCCCCCCGGACCCCCTTCTCCTGCGTACGGCTACCCGCAACTGCCCGCCCAGCCGCACCCCGGCCAGGGCTTCGACCCTCAGCAGAACCACCCCGGGTACGGATATCCGCAGCAGCACCAGCCTCGGAACCACCCGCAGCAACCGCAGCCCGGCTTCGGTGCCGCACCGCCGTACGGTCCCCTCTACCCCGGCGCCCCGCAGCCCGCCCCCGAGCCCGTCCGCCGCGGCAAGGCCTCGACCATCGCGCTCATAGCCATCGCCGTGCTCGTGGCCATAGGCGCGGGCGGGTCCGTCTACGCGCTCATGAGCGACAAGGGGCCGGGGCCCGACCCGTCCCCCACCGCCTCCCCGTCCGCATCGGACTCGCCCGGCGTCGACGACCCTTCGCCCGTGGACCCGGACCCGGATCCGTCCTCCTCCGACGACCGGAAGAACAGCGACGGCCCCGTCCCGGCCGGCTACCTCGGCACCTGGTCGGGCTCCATCGACAACGCCGCGGGCCACTCCACCCGGAACCTCGTCATCCAGCAGGGCACGGTCGGCCAGACCGTTCTCACGCTCACCGCGGACGGCCCGCTCGACACCGGCGGCTCCTACCACTGCGTCTTCCAGGCGGCCCTGACCGCGGAGCCGTCCCCGAGCGGGCCCGTCGAGGTCGGCCCGTCCACGGTCACGGTCGGCGAACCCATGTCGTCCTGCACCGCGGGCAAGGCCACCACGCTCACCCTGCTCCCGGACGGCTCCCTGCGGCGCGAGAACACCGACAGCGGCGAACAGCTCACGTACACCAGGGCCGACTGATCAGAGCAGGCTGCGCACCGTGAGCCCGACGCCCACGGCGAGCACGGCCAACGCGCTCAGGACGCTCCCGTACGGGGCGTACCGCCGCAGAGCGGGCAGCCGCCGCTCGCCCAGCGCGGTGTCGGCCATTTCGTGCTGCCTGCAGCCGTTCAGCCCAACAGGGCCCACGCCGCGTTGAGCAGCAACAGGGTGTGGACGAACCGGTCCGGCGCGGTGGGCGGAAAGTGCCACGCCAGTGGCCAGGTACGGCCGGACAGCGCGGGGATCGGTACGTAACTGATCCGGCCCGCCGTCGCGTTCAGCACAGTCGCCCCGTTCGGCCAGGACTTGCGTACGGTGCTGCCGGCCGGGACCAGGAAGTACACCGCCTGCCGCCCGTTCGCCTCGGTGACGACGGGACCCGGCTCGCCGCCCGTAATCGCTTCCATCAGTTCGGCCAGCCGACGCCCTTCGTCGCCGTCCACGCGCACGGCGTCGAATTGCACGCCTGCTTTACGCAGTTGAAATCCGGAGTATGGAATCCAGTTCACTTCACTTTTCGGCGCATTCACAGGACCAGTCTGAACCTCGTTGGTTACCGTTTTGCATGACTGCCGAGGGGCGTCGCACACCCGTTGACCAGCGCGAACTCCCCTGCAACTCAGTTGAGTTCGGCGGGGCCGAGTAGTGACCGGTTGAGACCGGTTGAGTCGGAAAGGGATCGCAATGGCGCGAGCGGAAAACAAGGAAATGGCGAGTCCTACGGCGAAGTTGGTGGCTGACGTCGCCAAACGGGCCCGTAGCCGGAAGAAGCTGACTCAGGAACAACTCGGGAAGTCCATTGGCTTTTCAGCGGCGGCGGTGAGTGCGATGGAGACGTGCGCGCAGCCTGCGAGCGACGAGATGCTGGTGGCGCTGGAACGGGAACTCGGGGACGGAATGGGCATCTTCGAGAAGGCGCGGCTGTACATGCGGATGGAAACGTATCCGCCACTTTTCAAGGACTACGCGCTGCTGGAGCAAGCCGCTCTACGACTTCAGCTGTTCTCCATCACGGTGGTACATGGTCTCTTCCAGACAGAGGCATACGCGCGGGCGTTGATCGGTGGCGGCTACCCACCCCTGCCCGAACAACGGGTGGATGAACTGGTCAAGGCTCGAATGGTCCGCAAGGCGCTCTTCGACCGCGAGCCCGTGGCGCTCATCGAAGTGGTCCTGGAGGAAGCGCTGCTCACGCGGGTTGTGGGCAACGCAGAGATCATGCGGGAGCAGTTGCTCCACCTGACCGAGTGCGCCGGAAGGCGCAACGTCACGCTTCAGGTGCTGCCTCTGGACTCCGGTCTCCGAGGCGAGCAGGCTGGACTGTACGGGGAAATCAGCGTAGTGGAGACCCCGGAGCATGAGCATCTCGTCTACCTGGAAGCACAGGACGAGAGCCTGCTGATCAGTGACCCCGCAAAGGTCAGCATGTACTCCCAACGCTGTGCGAAGATCCGAGCACAGGCCATGGGTCCTCGTGAATCGCTGGACCTCATCAAGCGATTGGCAGGAGTAGAGGAATGAGCAACACCCTGCGGTGGTTCAAGTCCAGTTACAGCAGCCCCAACGGCGGCGAATGCATCGAAGTGGCCTTCGACTGGCGCAAGTCCTCGTACAGCAGCTCCAGTGGCGGCGAGTGCATCGAGGTCGCCACCTGCCCCGACGCCGTCCACGTCCGGGACTCCAAGGTGCCCGAAGGGCCCACCTTCGCCGTCGCCCCCGGCGCCTGGTCGTCGTTCCTCACCTGGGCGAACTGACGGGGTCGGTGCCGGCGTTGACCGGCGCGCTCGCCCGGTCCTTCCGCCGGCCCGCCCGCAGCAGTACCCCTTGTGCAGAACGTGACACTTACCCCTCCACGTGTCACGTTCGCGCGGACCCTATAGCCGGACCCCACCCTTCGCCGCACCGGCTACCCCTCCGCACAACGTGACACTCACCCCCACACCTGTCACGTTCGCGCGGACCCCATAGCCGGACCCCACCCTTCGCCGCACCCGCCACCCCTCCGCACAACATGACACTCACCCCCACACCTGTCACGTTGTGCAACAACCCCTATGGGTGGGAGCGGGGGCGAAGCCGCCCGAACAGGCCGGTTTCTGCGCCAGGCTCGCCCCATGCGTCCACGTTCCTCGTACAAGGCACCGCCGTCACAGACCCTGATCTACTCCGCCGTGGTGCAGAGCATGGCCGAACACGGGCCCCGCAAAATGAACATGGCCCTCGCGGCACGAATCGCCGAAACCGATCGCCAACTCCTCTACCGCAACTGGCCCGATCGCCAGGTGCTCGTCCGCGAGGCCGCGGAGAGCGAGTTGCAGCGCGTCCTTTTCGTCGCGAGTGATCTGCTCTCCGAGCAGGAGGGCGTGTGCCGGGTGGCCGAAATGATCGTGCGTGCTGCACGAATGGTGCGCGAGCACCCCGTGACCCGGACGACCGCACGCACCGACCCGGACCTGCTGCGGAACGCCCTGCTCGATATGGACACCCGGTTGCACGGGCGGGCCAGGTACTGGCTGGAAGGCCTGTTTCCGGAACCGCTGGCCAGGAATCTCCCGCCCATGTACTGGCTGCGGGACGTTCTGCTCACCATCGCGGCTCCCTTCGCGCTCACACCGTCGGAGGAGCCTCACACGGACTCCGGATCCGCGGACTCCTCACACGCGGACCACTCACACGCGGACTGCTCACACGCGGACTGCTCACACGCGGACTGCTCACGCCCGGACACCTCACGCACGAACACCTCTCGCTCGGCCCGCGACCGGCGGCTCCGCGTCACGCTGCACGTGTGTCTCGGCGCCGCCCCGGACTGCCCCTGCACCCCCGCCTCGCCATGAACGGGCCCTCGCCGGCCTCATCCACGTCCGACGGCGCGGGGCCGGGCGGACGCCCAGCCCCCTACCTGGTCAGTCAGGGGCGGCGGTTGTGGGCGCCGGGTGTGTAGCCGAAGGCGCGGCGGAAGACATCGATGAAGGCGCTGGCGGAAGACCATCCGCAGCGGTGGGCGACCGTGGTGACCGGTACGTCCGCTGCCAGCATGCGCAGGGCGTGGTAGAGGCGTAGCTGGGTGCGCCACTGGGGGAAGGTCATGCCCAGCTCGCGGCGGAAGAGGCGGCTGAGGGTGCGTTCACCGGCTCCTGCTTCGGTTGCCAGGGCGGCCAGGGTGCGCGGATCCGCGGGGTTGTGGTGCAGGAGTTCGCAGACGGCCGCGAGACGGGGGTCGGTGGGCGCGGGCAGCTGAACGGGCTGCTGGGGCGACGCGCGCAACTGGTCGAGCAGGACCGCGCGCAGACGGCGCCGTTCGGGGGTGTCGTCGAGGGGGCAGCGGGTCGAGGCGAGGATCAGCTCGCGCAGCAGGGGGCTGACGGCGAGGACGGTGGGGGCGTCGAGGCCCAGGGGGTTGGTACCGGCGGGCAGGCCGAGCAGGTGCAGATCGAGGCGGCCGTACGCACGGTGCGCGTGGACGCATCCGGCGGGCACCCAGATGGCGCGGGTCCCGGGCGCGAACCAGGTGCCGGCAGTGGTGGTCACGGCCAGGACGCCGGAGCCCGCGTAGATGATCTGGTGGTCGTCGTGGCGGTGCGCGTCGATGCTCTCTCCCGGGGCGAGCGTCTGGCTGCGGGTGGGCGCCTCGGGGGTATGGCGGATATCCGGCATACTTTGGCATTTTATCGGAAGCGCGCCAGGCCCCGGCGTGGCGACGATGACCAGGTGCCGACAACCCGCGCCTCTGCCTCTGTCCCCATCCCTGACTCTCCCCCTGCCTCTCCCCGTGTCTCTCGCGCCGGTCCGATCACGCTGCTGTCCCTGGGCCATGCCTGCGTGGACGTCTACCAGGGGGCGGTGGCCGCGCTGGTGCCGTTCTTCGTATCCGAGCGTGCCTATACGTACGCCGCCGCCTCCGGTGTCATGCTGGCCGCTTCCCTGCTGTCCTCGGTCGTGCAGCCGCTGTTCGGTGCCCTGACCGACAGGTGGGCGATGCCCTGGCTGCTGCCGTCGAGCACGTTGGTGTGCGGGACCGGGGTCGCTTTCGCCGGTGTCGGCGATTCGTATGCGCTCACCCTGGCGGCCGTGGCGGTTTCGGGGATCGGTGTGGCCGCCTATCACCCGGAGGCGGCCCGCGTGGCCCGAAAGGCAGCCCGCGGCAGCCATACCGCGATGGGCTGGTTCTCCCTCGGCGGCAACCTGGGTTTCGCCGCCGCACCGTTGATGGTCTCCGCCGTCGTCGCCACCGGCGGTCTGCGCGCCTCGCCGCTGCTGGTCGTTCCGGCCCTCGCGGGCGTGGCGCTGTGCGTGGCTGCGCTGCGGGGCATCGACGTGGCCGCCACCGCCACGGCTGCGGACTCCCCGGCGGGTCAGGCACCCGGCAGGGACGACTGGGTATCGTTCCTGAAGCTGTCGGGCGCCATCGTATGCCGCTCGGTCGTGTTCGTCGGCCTCAGCGCCTTCATCCCGCTGTACGTGCGCCAGCGCACCGGCGGAGGGGAGTTCGCCGGTACGGCCGCGCTGTTCGTCCTCTACCTCGGGGGCGCTGTGGGCACCGTCGCCGGTGGGAGGCTCGCCACTCGCCACGGCCGCATCCCGGTCGTCCAGTGGTCGTACGCCTCGGCCGTCCTCGCAGTGGCCGGTGTGGTCTTCGTACCCGGTCCGCTGTTCTACGTGTTCGTCGCCCTCACCTCGGCCGGTCTGTATGTGCCGTTCTCCCTGCACGTCACCCTCGGCCAGGACTACCTGCCCCGGCGTGTGGGCACCGCAGGGGGCATCACTCTGGGCCTGGCCGTCAGCATCGGCGGTATCGCCGGACCGGTCATCGGCGCCGTCGCCGACGCCACCTCCTTGCAGACCGCCCTCGCACCGCTGATCGTCCTGCCCGCGGTCGGCTGGATTCTCCTGCGTACCCTGAACGAGCCCGAGTTGCTCGATGCGGCCACCGGCCGCCCGTCGGCCACGACACAAGCAAAGGACTCGAAACCGTGACCGACACCGCGAGCGTCCCGCCCCATGACCGGCAGCTGCCGGAGACCGCACGCACCCGCCACCGCCGTCTCCGCGAGCAGGGGAGCCTCGACCGCGACGTACTCGACGCGATCCTCGGGGCCGGCTTCGTCTGCCATCTCGGTGTCACCGTCGACGGAAACCTCCTGGTGGTCCCCACCGTCTACGGCGCCGACGGCACCACCCTCTACTTCCACGGCTCCGTCGCCAGCCGCAGTCTGATCGCCTCCCCCGAAGCGACGGTCTGTGTCACCGTCACCCATGTCGACGGCCTTGTCCTGGCGCGTTCGGTCTTCGAGCACGGCGTCAACTACCGCAGTGCCATGGTCTTCGGCACCCCCCGCCTGATCACCGACCCGGACGAGAAGCTCGCGGGCCTGCGCTGCCTGACCGAGCAGGCGACGCCCGGCCAGTGGGACTACGCCCGCCGCCCCAGCCGCAAGGAACTCGCCGCGACGGCTCTGCTCGCTCTGCCGCTGGACGAGGCATCGGTGAAGATACGTACCGGGGCCCCGGACGACGGCGACAGCGAGGACGCGCAACTCGGCCTGTGGGCGGGCGTGCTGCCCCTGCACACGACCTGGGGCGAGCTGCACCCGGACCCCCTGCTGCCCCCGGGCATCGAGGCCCCGGCCCATCTGACCCAACGCGCCCGCACAGCGATGAACTGAACCGAGCTGGGCGCTCACGGGGGGCATCCGGAAGGTATCCGGACCGCGCTAGACCAACGGCCTGGCCGACATCAACAGATGCTGGTGGACCGGGCGCGCCGCCTCGTCCGCCGCGTCCGCCCGGGACGCCCCTCCGGTGACCATCACCCGCTGACCGGGGCCGAGTAGCTCGAACCGGACCACGGGTGCGTCGAACGAGGCCAGGGCGTCCATCAGATACGACGGGTTGAAGGCGACCGTCAGCTCGTCGGTGCCCCCGAGCACGGCGGGCAGACGCTGGGAGGCGACATCGTCCTCGTAACCCGCCTGCAGCAGCACGGAGTCGCCGGAGAACGTCAGGTGGAGCGGGCTGCCGCCCTCCGCGACCACGGCGACGCGCTTGACGGCCTCGACGAGGGGCGCCCGGTCCAGGACCGCGTGGACGGGGTCCACCATCGCGAACAGCTTGTCGTGGCGCGGCAGTCGGCCGTCCAGCAGACGCACCGTGGTCCGCATCCCGGCCAGTTCGAAACCGACCGAGCCGCCGTCCAGCGCGAGTTGGACCATTCCGGCCCGGCTGAAGGAGCGGGCGATCTCGGTGAGCCTGCGGGCGGAGATCACGACATCGGCCGAGACGCCGTCCTGCCCGGGCTTCCACGGGAGCGTGCGTACCGCAAACCGGTAGCGGTCCGTCGCGGCGAGGGTCATCGTGTCGCCTTCGAGCGCCAGCCGGATACCGGTCAGGGTCGGCAGCGTGTCGTCCCGGCCCGCCGCCACCGCGACATGGCCGACGGCCGCGGCGAACTCCTCCGCGTCCACCACGCCGAGCACCTCCGGCAGCGGCGGAAGCGCCGGATAGTCGTCGAACGGCAGCACCGACAGCCCGAACCGGGCGCTGTCACCGGCCAGCGAGAACCGTGAGCCCTCGACCGCGCACTCCACCGCACCCTCGGGCAGCACCCGGCACACATCGAGCAGCCGGCGGCCCATGACCAGCACCTTCCCGGCCCGTACGGTCTCCGCCTCCACCTCGATGCATGCGGACGCCTCGTAATCGAGGCCCGAGATGCGCAGTCGCCCGTCGGCCGCCTCCAACAGCAGCCCGCCCAGCACGGGAACGGGCGAGCGCGTGGGCAGCACCCGGGCCGCCCAGGCCACGGCGTCGGTCAGTGCACTGCGCTCCATACGGAACTCCATGGCGGCGGCCTCTCCCGGTCGTCTCAGATCGTGAACGTGGTCCTGATCGTGATCCGACCCTAGAGGTCACCACTGACAGCGCGAGAAGAAGCGAACCGGTTACGGCCGACAACAGCAGCCACCCCCGTGAGCCGCTGCCGCCGTCCCCGTGCCCCTCCCCCGAAGAGCCTCGGCACCCCTCCCCCGAAGGGGGCCGCAACCGTGTTCGGACTCTAGGACTTCGGGTAGGCGACGACAAGATTCAGTTCGCACTGCGTGGGCCGTCAGGGGTATCAGTCCGCACAGTCAAACGGGTACGATGCACTCCGGTTTTTTGGGCGGCGCGCAGGGCGCAGGAGCGCGGAAGCGGAGGATGCGTGCGCGCGCGGGAACGGGCCGACGACGTACTGCGGATGTACCGGCTGGCCCGATCCGGCGGGACGCAGGAGCTGCTGCGCTGGGTGTCCGGCCGGGCGGAGGGCTGGGCCGGACTGCTCGACAGGGACGGCACCGTCCTGCACGGTGTGACGAGGACCCCGGACCGTACGGGCGTCGACGCCGCCGCACTGGCCACCGAGGGCGCCAAGGAACTGGCCTCGCTCGGCGCACGCTCCTTCTCGTTCGACAGGGGTCCGTACACCGCACTGCTGTTCCCGCTGGACGGCCCGCCCGACGCCTCTCCCCCGGTCCTGGCCGTCGTCGCCCCGCGCCCGCTGCCGCACGGATTGCTCGCGCTGCTCGCCGACGTCGCGATGCCGCTCGCCCTGTGCTGGACGGCGGAGACCGTGGAACGCAAGCGGCGCCGCGTCGACCTGGCGGAGTCGCGCAGCCGGGAAGCGGTGCTGCATCTGCTCATGACCGGTCAGCTGTCCATCGCGCATCAGGTGGCGGGTGCGCTGAAACCCACGCTGCCGGACCCCGTGCGGGTGTGCGTCGTGGAGTGCCCGGGCGGTCGCCGCGACGAGGTCGCGCGGATCTGCGCGGCGCTGTCCGGCGGCCGGTCCTGGATCGTGCGGTGCCCGGTGTACGCACGCCATCTGATCCTCATCGTGCCGGCCGACCCGGACGCGGCCGGACAGCCGCTCGGCCGCCGGGTCGCCGATGAGGTGGACGAGTGCGTGGTGGGGGCGAGCGAGGACGTACCGCTGTCCGACACGGCGACCGGTTACCGGCAGGCGTTCCACGCCCTGGCCGTGGCCCGCGGGCTGCCCGCCCGGCACGCCCGCTTCGGCTCGGCACCGCAGGCCGCCCAGGTCGTCGGTGCGGCCGGTGCGCGGTGGGCGGACGCGCTGCTGCACCCGTTGCTCACGTACCTGCCGCGGCGCAGCCATGACCCGGGCAGCCAGGAACTCGCGGCGACCCTCGCCTCCTGGCTCGCGTTCTCCTCGCATGCGACCCAGCATCTGAAGATCCACCGGAACACCCTGACCGCACGGCTCCGGCTGATCGGCGAACTGCTCGGCCTCGACCTGAACCGGGTCGCCGACCAGGCGGCCCTCGACCTGGCCCTGCGCATCCGCGCCACGCCCACCGTGTCCCGGACGGTCCGCCCGGACGAGGCGACGCCGGAGCCGTCCCACCGGCTGGACGACATCCTGCGCGGCCCGGCCGTGCAGGAGTGGGCGGCCCAGCAACTGCACCCACTCACCGCGTCGGGGGCCTCCGGAAGCACGGCCGATCCACGGACAACACTGCGTACCTGGCTGGGCTGTGAGGCCCAACTGGGGCCGACAGCCGCTGCGTTGGGCATTTCGGTGCCGGGGGTCCGCAAGCGTCTCACCCGCCTCGAGTCGGCTCTTCGGCGCTCGCTGCTCCAGGCGCCGAGTGCGCGGTACGACCTGTGGCTGGCCCTCCGGACGCTGGATGTCGCAGGTGCCGACGCCGCCCGGTGAACCGGAACTGGGGCGTGTCCGGCCGGGGCCGGACACGCCCCCGTCGGGTGGGGGGCCGAGCCTCAGCAGCTCAGGTTGGAGCCGGGGTGGTGCCGAGGATCCGGACAAACGCCTGGTAGCGGTCGATACGGCTCCGGACCTGGGCGGGGTTGCCGCCGTTGCACTCCAGGGAACCCCTGGCCACCGTCGGCCGCCTCGGCGGCGCGATCGGCTCCAGCGAACTGCGCGCAGGCTCGAAACTCCCGGGCGCGCGGGGGAACGGCCAGGACGTGATCCGTACCCATGGGCATCTGCCGTGCGCGACGCCGAAGGGGCTGCGGATCTGCGGGGAGGACTGAACAGAACGTGGTGAGGGCCGGGACTCGCCGTCCCGGCCCTCACCACGTGTTCGCGCTCCCGTGGGGACTCCTTCGCAGGAACCCGCGGGGACTCCTTACAGGAAGGAGTTGATCTCGATGGTCTCGGTGCGGCCGGGGCCGACACCGATCGCGGAGATCGGGGCGCCGGACATCTCCTCCAGCGCCTTCACGTACGCCTGCGCGTTCTTCGGCAGATCGTCGAAGGTCTTGGCCTTCGTGATGTCCTCGGACCAGCCCGGCAGCATCTCGTAGACCGGCTTCGCGTGGTGGAAGTCGGTCTGGCTGTACGGGAGTTCCTCGACGCGCTTGCCGTCGATCTCGTACGCGACGCACACCGGGATCTGCTCCCAGCCGGTCAGCACGTCCAGCTTGGTGAGGAAGAAGTCGGTGAGACCGTTGACCCGGGTCGCGTACCGCGCGATGACCGCGTCGAACCAGCCGCAGCGACGGTCGCGGCCGGTGGTGACACCGCGCTCGCCGCCGATCCGGCGCAGCGCCTCGCCGTCCTCGTCGAGCAGTTCCGTCGGGAACGGGCCCGCGCCGACGCGGGTGGTGTACGCCTTGAGGATGCCGATGACCCGGCTGATCTTCGTCGGGCCCACGCCGGCACCGGTGCAGGCGCCGCCCGCGGTCGGGTTCGACGAGGTGACGAAGGGGTACGTGCCGTGGTCGACGTCGAGCAGCGTGCCCTGACCGCCCTCGAAGAGGACGACCTTGCCCGCGTCGATGGCGTTGTTCAGGACCAGCGTCGTGTCGGCGACGTACGGCTTGATCTGCTCCGCGTACTGGAGCATCTCCTCGACGATCTTGCCGGGCTCGATCGCGCGCCGGTTGAAGACCTTGGCGAGGAGCTGGTTCTTCTGCTCCAGGGCCGCCTCGACCTTCTGCTCCAGGATCGACTCGTCGTAGAGGTCCTGGACGCGGATGCCCACACGGTTGATCTTGTCGGCGTACGTCGGGCCAATGCCGCGGCCCGTCGTACCGATCTTGCGCTTCCCGAGGAACCGTTCCGTCACCTTGTCGACCGTGACGTTGTACGGGGTGATCAAATGGGCATTGCCGCTGATCAGCAACTTGGACGTGTCCACGCCGCGGTCGTTCAGCCCACTCAGCTCGGAGAGCAGGACGGCCGGGTCGACGACGACACCGTTTCCGATGACCGGGGTACACCCCGGCGAAAGGATTCCGGAGGGGAGGAGATGAAGTGCGTACTTCTGGTCACCGACGACCACCGTGTGGCCGGCATTGTTGCCGCCTTGGTAGCGCACCACATAGTCCACGGATCCACCGAGGAGGTCGGTGGCCTTTCCCTTGCCCTCGTCACCCCACTGAGCACCGAGCAGCACAAGTGCGGGCACAGGCGTACACCCCTTCCGGGCGGGGCATGTCCAAGGTCAGGGGGCGTACGTAAACGTCGTACATGTCGTACGACGATGTACGACAAGGCCTGAACCGTCGAACCGGGTGCCCCGGAATAGACGAAGCCCCTGGCGCAATAGCGCAAGGGGCTCTTGCACCAAGATGCTACCCGAGGAAGGACCGAGGTGTCGGCTGCCCAGCCCCCCGGCGACGGTGCGCACCAGCTGCTGGTGGTCATCGACCCGGTAGCCCGCCGGACCGACGGCGAGTCCGTCCGCATCGCGAAGGACGTACTCAGTGCCGGTTCGCACGCCAAGATCTGCCTGCCCGACGGGCCCGAGGAGTTCGCGCGGGCCTTGTCCCGCCGGGGGAGTCGGCGGCCGGTGGTGGTCGGCGACGACCGGACGCTGCGGCGGGCGGTGGCCCTGCTGCACCGGGAGCGGGAGCCGGCCGGGAACGCGCTCGCGCTGATCCCGGTCGGCGCGACGGCCGCGCTGGAACTCGCCCATTCACTCGGCGTGCCCCGGGGCGCGGTGGCGGCGGCGCGCACCGCGCTGGACGGTGCCGTACGCAAGCTCGACCTGCTGGTGGACGACAGCGACGGCGTCGTCCTGGGCACGGTGCGCATCCCGGCCCTGAGCGCGCTGCCCGGCGCGGTGGCCGACCGTACCGGGGTCACAGCGGTCTGGGACACCTGTCGCTCCCTGGTCCGCACCCTGGTGCGCCCCGCCCCGCCCCCGTCCCCCGCACCGCCGCGCACGCACCGGCTGCGGGTCGAGGCGGACGGCGTCCTGCTGAACGATCTGGACCGCCCGGTCGAGTCGGTGACGGTCACCTCGCAGGGCGGCGACGGCGGCCTCGCGGAGGTGGTGATCCGCCCTCCGTCGGCCGACCCGGTCACGGCGGAGGCGAAGGCCGTCACGGTCTCGGGCCCGGACTTCCGCTACCGCGCGGACATACAGGTCGGCGGCCCGGTCCGGACACGGACGTGGACGGTGCGGGCGGGCGCCTGGGGGCTGATGCTGCCGGTGGCCGAGGGGTAACCTCCGGCGCGGAGCAGGCCGGGCGGTGCCGGGCGGAAGGGCGGGGCTGCGGATGTCGGACGATTCGAGCGATGCGGACAGACCGGGGACGGGCGCGGGGGCGGTGACACCCGTGCCGGGGGTGGTGCGGGCGCGCCCGGTCGCGCTGGACCTGCCGGGGACGACGGACGCGCTGGAGCGGTACTGGACCTCGGCCTGGCACTGGTTCGGTGGCGGCGCAACGGGGGTGTGCTCGGCGGTGTTCCTCGCTGTGTTCCTCGACGGGTGGTCCGTGTCTCCGACGCTCGGCGGTCTCGGCGGTGCGCTGCTGATGGGCGGGGCCGTGGTGAGGCACCGGGCCCGCCGGATGCGGCAGGTGCTCGGCGCCGGGCCGTGGGTGGCCCACTCCTCGGTCGCCCTGCAGCGCGGCAGCAGCGGGGCTGCCGTGGTGCTGAGCGGGCCCGGAACGGGGGAGCTGCTCCCGCTGGCCCCGTCGACGCCGCAGTGGCGCTTCCCCCTGCTGAACGGCCCCGGTGGGGTGCTGTGGTGGTGCGGTGATCCCCGCAAGGGAGGTGTGCTGGCGCCGCCCGGCGGTACGGAACTGATCTGGGCGAAGCCGGTGCGGGGCCGCCGGGCCCGTTCGATCGCGGCCCGCCCGCAGGTCAGCGGCCTCCGCACGCGCCCGGCCCCGAGCCAGCCGCAGATCGCTACGGGCGCTACGGGCCATGCGGGGGTTACGGGGGTTACGGGCGTGGTCAGGGCGGCGGAGGCGGCGGTCCCGGCGCCGGTGGTGGAGGCGCGGAGGCGGCGACCCTGGTGGCGGGGGATCTTCCGCTGGGTGTTCGTCCTCGGCTGCCTCCTCATGGCGCTCGCCACCTGGTGGTCGGCGGCGTCCGACGACGACCCGTACGTCGACCTGACGGTGATCGGTGAACGCGGTGACGGCCGCTGTGCCGTGCGGTGGACCGATCCGTTCGACGGCCACGAACGCACGGGGCTGTTCCACTGCGCCCGGTACCAGGCCTCGGTCGAGGGCTACGAGAGCGGCTTCGTCGTGTCGTACCCGCCGTTCAAGGGCGATCTGTACGACTCGGAGCTGCGCGGCACCCCGGCCTTCATGGTGACGGACGTCGTCGGGTTCAGCGGGCTGGCGCTGATCGCGTTCGGGGCCGTCGGCGGGGTGGCCCGCCTGGTCGTACGGGGGCCGGGCTGCCCGCGCCGACCGGCACGGCGGAACTGCGCGGCCGGCCCGACGGGCTGCCGTTGGTCGTGGCCTGGATAGAGGGACGCCCGTACTGGCCACAGGACGTGTACGCGGACGTCGACCCGTCCGACCCCCGCACCCTCGACGTACTCCCGGACATGGCCCCCGGCCCGGCGTAAGGGCATCGGCCCGGCGGACAGACATCCGCCCCGCGCGACAGGCGTCCGGCCCCGCGTGCCGGACATCCGCCCCGCGTGCCGGACATCCGCCCCGCGCGAGGGACATCCGCCCACGCCTCCTCGGGCGTGCACGACCAGGCCCCTACTTACGCTCGCCTGCCGTCGGGAGGCCGAGCGTCTTGCGGTGCTCGCGCCAGCGGTCCATCATCCCGCCCAGCTCCGCCTGCGCGAACTCGAAGAACGCCGCCGTCTCGGCGAGCCGGGCGCCGGCCGGGGTGTGCTCGCCCAGGGCGCGAGCGCCTTCCTTGAGCGTGTTCTCCCAGCGGGTGATCACCCGGTCGCGCTGGGTGAAGGTGGTGTACCAGACCTCGTCGTGCAGGCGGTAGCGGTCCCGGCGCGAGCCGGGGTCGCGCTCACGGCCGACCATGCTGACCTGCGTGAGGTAATTGACCGCGCCGGACACGGCCGCCGGGCTGATCTGCAGGGCCATGGCGAGCTCGGCCGAAGTCATCGACCCGTCGTCGTCCGCGAGGAGCGCGGCGAAGACACGGGACGCCATCCGCTGCATCCCCGCCTCGGTCATCTCGGACGCGAACCGCTCCACGAACCGCGACACGGCCTCCGCGTCGCGCTCATCACGCGTGTTCTGTTCGGTTTCGCTGGTCATCGCCCGATCGTCTCCCCTGATTCCCGGCCCCGGCCGTGTCCCCAACTTTATACGCTTCCTTAACTTCACACGTTTGTGAAAGTAGCGTATCTTCAGAACCATGACGAAGGCAATCACGGTGGCCGGGCTGCACAAATCCTTCGGCCGGACACACGCACTGGACGGCCTCGACCTCACGGTCGAGACCGGCGAGGTCCATGGCTTCCTCGGGCCCAACGGGTCCGGGAAGTCCACCACCATCCGGGTGCTGCTGGGTCTGCTGCGGGCCGACTCCGGCGCCGCCCAACTACTCGGCCGCGACCCCTGGATCGACGCGGTGGAGCTCCACAGACGCGTGGCGTACGTCCCGGGGGACGTCACGCTGTGGCGCAACCTCTCCGGCGGCGAGGTGATCGACCTGTACGGGCGGCTGCGCGGCGGCCTCGACCCGGCCCGGCGCGCCGACCTCGTCGCGCGGTTCGAGCTCGACCCGACGAAGAAGGGGCGTACGTACTCCAAGGGCAACCGGCAGAAGGTCGCCCTCGTCGCCGCGTTCGCCTCCGATGTGGATCTGCTGATCCTCGACGAGCCGACGAGCGGGCTCGATCCGCTGATGGAGGAGGTCTTCCAGGGCTGCGTCGCCGAGGAGCGGGCGCGCGGGCGGACGATCCTGCTGTCCAGCCACATCCTCAGCGAGGTCGAATCGCTCTGCGACCGGGTCAGCATCATCCGCCAGGGGCGGACGGTGGAGACCGGTTCGCTGGCGGACATGCGCCACCTGACCCGTACGAACATCAACGCCGAGCTGGCCGGTGCGCCCAACGGGCTCGCGCGGCTGCCCGGCGTCCATGACCTCGACATCCAGGGCCTACGGGTCACGCTCCAGGTCGACACGGACAAGCTGGACGCCGTCCTCAAGTCACTCTCCGCATCGGGTGTACGGACGCTGACCAGCACCCCGCCCACCCTGGAGGAGCTCTTTCTGCGTCACTACGCGGCCGGCGCGAGCGACAGCGGCGAAGGTGCGGGGGTGGCGGCGCGATGACTGCCGTGACCACGACCGCACCGGCCGGTGCGGGACGCCGGACCGGGGCAGGAGCCGGGGCGGGCCGGCTCGCCGGCACCTGGACCCTGCTGAGGCTCGCGTTGCGGCGCGACCGGATCATGATGCCGATCTGGGTGATCGTGCTCGGCGGCTCCTTCTCCTCCGTCGGCAGGTCCTTCGCCTCGCTGTACGACACCGCCGCCCAACGCGCCGAACTCGCCGCGTCGATGAACGCCAACAGCTCGCTCCGCGCGCTGTACGGGCCGGTCTTCGACGACTCCGTCGGCGGACTCGTCAGCTGGCGAATGGTCGGCTTCGGCGGCGCGATGGCGGCCGTGATGAGCCTCGTCATCGTCATCCGGCACACCCGGGAGGAAGAGGAGACCGGCCGTCAGGAAATGCTCTCCTCCGCCGTGGTGGGGCGCCGCGCCCCACTGACCTCCGCGCTCCTCGCCGCGCTGATCGCCAACGCGGCGCTGGCGTTGGCGATCGCGGCCGGTATGGCGGGGTCCGGCGCGGGCGGCGCCGGCGCGGTGGCGCTCGCCCTGGCGGTCGCCGGGATCGGTGTGCTGTTCGCCTGCACCGCCGCGATCACCGCGCAGTTCACCGAGAGCGCACGGCTCGCGAAAGGGCTCACGGCGGCGGTGCTCGGTGCCGCGTTCGTCCTGAAGGCGGCGGGCGACTCGGCGACGGACGATGCCTCGTCCGTGCTGACCTGGCTCTCCCCCATAGGCTGGGCGGAGAACGTGCGCGCGTACGCGGACGAACGCTGGTGGGTGCTGCTCGTCATCGCCGCCGCCGTCGCCGTCCAGGCCGCCCTCGCCTACTCCCTGACGGGGCGACGCGATGTCGGCATGAGCTTCCTGGCGACCCGGCCCGGGCCGGCGCAGGGGCGGATCTCCACGGCGTTCGGTCTGGCGCTGCGGCTCCAGCGCGGTGCGCTGATCGGCTGGACGCTGTCCTTCGCCGCGGTCGGTGTCGTCTTCGGCGGGCTGACCGGCGGGGCGGCGGACCTCGTCGGCGGCAACGCGAAGACGAAGGAAATCTTCGAGCGCATGGGCGGACAGGCCGGTCTGACCGACGCGTTCCTCGCGGCGATGGTCTCCATGCTCGGGATGGTCGCGGCGCTGTACATCGTCGCGTCGGTGCTGCGGCTGCACGGTGAGGAGACCACCGGGCGCGCCGAACCGGTGCTGGCGGGCGGGGTCGGCCGGATCGGGTGGGCGGCCGGTCATCTGGTCGTCGCGTTCGGCGGCGCAGCCCTGATCATGGCGGTGGGCGGCCTCGGCCTGGCCGCCGGTTACGGACATGAACTCCCGGCCGTGCTGGGCGCGTCGTTGGTGCAGCTGCCCGCGGTCTGGCTGCTGGGCGGGATGACGGTCCTGCTGTACGGGGCGCTTCCGAAGGCGGCGATGGCGTCCTGGGGCGTGGCCGGGATATGCCTGGCGCTGGGGTGGATCGGGCCCGCCATCGATCTGCCGCAGCCGGTGATGGACGTATCCCCGTTCACGCATCTGCCGAAGCTGCCGGGGGGCACAGGGATGGAGTGGGGGCCGGTGCTGGCACTCACCGCGGCTGCGGTGGTGCTGGTGGGGGCAGGGGTGACGGCGCTGCGGAGACGCGATGTCCTCACGTGACGGGGGCGGCGAGGATGGCCCCGGGATGAGGGCGGGGCTCCCTCGGAAGTGCAACCCTCCCGTGGTGCGCCCGCGTCCCCCAGATCATGGAGAACCGACGCGAAGCCATCCGGGGAGTCTGCGGATGCGTGGTCGCCGCCGCCGGTGGGGCCGCGGGGATGCTGACCTGGGCCCCCTACGGCCGGCGCGGCATCTTCGGCGGCTTCGAGGGCGAGTCGGAGTGGGATGTGCTCTGGCTCGGGCTGCCGGTCATGACTCTCGGCGGCATCGCTGCCGGAATCGCCCTCTTCGCCCTCGTCCAGGGAAAGTGGCGGCGGGCGCTCGGGGCGGGGGTGCTCCTCACGGCCCTCGTCGGCTTCGGGGTCGCGTTCGACGTACTGGCGGGCCCGCCGCTGAACTGCGGTCCCATGCCGGCGTGCTGAGTCCCGGACCCCGCCCCTCCCCCCTTTCCCCCGGCTCACTCCGTCACAGCTCGACACGCAGTTCCTTCAGGCCCCTGATCACATAGCCCGGGTTCCACTCGGGCTCGGCAGTCAGGCACAGATTCGGGGCGCGGCGCAGCAACTCACCGAAGGAGGCGGAAAGTTCGACCCGGGCCAGCGGGGCGCCCAGGCAGAAGTGGATGCCCGCGCCGAAGGTGATGTGCGGGTTCTCCCGGCGGGCCAGGTCGAGGGCGTCGGGGGCCGGGAAGCGGGCCGGGTCGCGGTTGGCGGAGCCGAAGAGGAGGGCGACCTCGGAGCCGCGCGGAATGACCGTGCCGTCGATCTCGATGTCGTCGAGGACCCAGCGCTCGAAGAGCTGGAGCGGGGTGTCGTACCGCATCAGCTCCTCGATCGCCGTCGGCAGCAGCCCGTGGTCGGCGCGCAGGGCGGCCAGTTGCCCGGGGTGGCGCAGCAGGGCCCACCAGCCGTTCACCGTGGTGTTGACGGTCGCCTCGTGGCCCGCGTTGAGCAGCAGCACGCAGGTGGAGACCATCTCCTGTTCGCTCAGCCGCTCCCCCTCGTCGTGGGCGGCGATGAGTGCGGAGATCAGATCCGTACCGGGGTTCTTGCGCCGCTCCTTGATCAGCTCGCGCAGATACGCGGAGAAGTCGAGCGAGGCGCGGACGGCGGCGCGGGCGGTGTCGTCGGACGGGTTGAGTTCGTACATGCCGCAGATCGCCGCCGACCAGGGCCGCAGCGGGGCGCGGTCGGACTCCGGGATGCCGAGCATCTCGGCGATGACGGCGACGGGCAGCGGCTCCGCGACCGACGTGAGCAGATCGCCGCCGCCCGCCTCGACTAACGAGTCGACCAGCCCGGCGGCGAGCCGTCGTACGGTCGGGAGGAGCTGCTCGACCGTACGCGGGGTGAACGCCTTGGAGACCAGGCGCCGGATCCGGGTGTGGTCGGGGGCCTCCAGGTCGAGGAGCCCCTGCCCGTTGAGGGTGTGGAAGGGCTCGTGCTCGGCGGGCGGCGGCGTACGGCCGAACTCCTCGTGGGTGAAGCGGTGCAGGTACGTACGGCCCAGGCGGCGGTCGCGCAGCAGGGCGGACACGTCGAAGTGGTGCGGTACGAGCCACTGGTCGGTGGGCTCGAAGTAATGCACCCGGCCGGTGGCACGCAGCCCGGCGTAGGCGGGGTACGGGTCCGCGACGAACGCCGGCGACCAGGGATCGAAGGATCGGAAGGGTTCGAAGGAGCCATCGGCCGCGGAACGGGAAGACGGGTACATGTACGGACGCTAACCGGACGGGACGGCCGCCGACCACCCTCCCCGGACGCCCGACCGCCGACCGCCCCGCCCCGGCTCGGCTCGGCTCGGCTCCGCTCAGGATGGTGTGACCAGCCGGGCCTCGTACGCGAAGACGGCCGCCTGGGTGCGGTCGCGCAGCCCCAGCTTCACCAGGATGCGGCTCACATGCGTCTTGATGGTGGACTCGGCGACCACGAGATGCGAGGCGATCTCCGCGTTGGACCGGCCCTGGGCGATGAGCACGAGCACCTCCGTCTCGCGCTCCGTGAGGTCGCCGACCCGGGCGAAGGCGGGCGGTCGCGGAGCCTCGGCGAGCTTGGAGAACTCGTTGATCAGCCGCTTGGTGACGGCCGGGGCGAGCAGCGCCTCACCGGCGGCCACCACCCGTACCCCCTCGGCGAGTTGCCGGGCGGAGGCGTCCTTGAGCAGGAAGCCGGACGCCCCGGCCCGCAGCGCCTGGTACACGTACTCGTCCAGGTCGAAGGTGGTCAGCACCAGCACCTTGGCGTCCGCGTCGGCGGCGACGATCTCGCGGGTGGCCTCGATGCCGTTGAGTTCCGGCATCCGGATGTCCATCAGCACCACGTCGGGACGCAGCGCCGCGACCTGCGCGATGGCCTGCCGGCCGTCGACGGCCTCGCCGACGACCTCGATCCCCGGCATGGCGTTGAGCAGCACCGAGAATCCCTCGCGGACCATCATCTGGTCGTCGACGATCAGCACCCGGATGGACGGAGCGGCGGAGGTGAAGGAGGAGGTGGTCATGCCTGCTCCACCTGCGCCTTGTGCATCTCGTGCGTCTTGTGTGTCTCGTGCGACTCGTGCGACTCGTCCGACTCGTCCGACTCGTGTGTCTCGTCCGTGTCGCGGGCGGGCTGAACGGGGATGAACACGGTGATCTCGTAACCGCCCTCCGCCGTCGGCTCGGCCGTCATGTCGCCGTCCAGCATCGCGACCCGCTCCCGCATCCCCGTGATCCCGTGGCCGGCCCCCGGTGAGGGCTTCACCGGACCGGTCGGCGGCCCGTTGACGACCCGCAGCCCGAGTCCGCCCAGCACATAGCCGATCTCGACCTTGGCGGTGGCGCCCGGTGCGTGGCGCAGCGTGTTGCTGAGGGCTTCCTGAATGATCCGGTACGCCGACAGTTCGACGCCCTGCGGCAGTTCACGTACCGCGCCGGTGATCGTCTTCTCCGTCTCCAGGCCCGCCTCGCGCACATTGGCGAGGAGCCCGTCGAGCTGGGCGAGGGTGGGCTGCGGGGCGTCCGGCGCCTGGTAGTCCTCGGCCCGTACGACGCCCAGGACCCGGCGCAGTTCGGTGAGGGCGGCGACCGCGTTCTCCCGGATCGTGACGAAGGCCTGCTCCAGCTCGGGCGGCGGATTCTCCACCCGGTACGGGGCGGCCTCGGCCTGGATCGCGACGACCGACATGTGATGGGCGACCACGTCGTGCAGCTCCCGGGCGATGGTGGTGCGCTCCTCCAGGAGCGTGCGCCGGTCGCGTTCGACGGCGGTCACGGTGCGCTGCACGGTCACCTCGCGCTCCGCGTCGCGACGGATCTGCACCACGGCCACCACCAGCAGCGCGAAAGCGGAGACCACGGCGAAGGCGTTGACGGTAGACGTGGGGTGCCAGCCGCCGAAGTTCTCCAGCGCGGCGCCGAGCAGCACCGTGAAGCCCCACATCCAGGCGGCGGCACGGGGGCGGGTCCGGGCGGCGACCACGACCAGCACGGTCAGGTGTGAGAGGAAGGTGCTCGGCGTCCAGGGCCAGGGGCCACCATTGGCGAACGCCGTCAACGGGGTGAGCGCCATCGATATCCAGAACGCGCCGACCGGCCTGACCAGCGTCATCAGCACGGTGATCGCCGGAAACAGCGCGAGCACGATGACGTCGAGCATGAAATGCAGCCTGACGGAGTCCGCCGAGACGAGGCCCATGAGGGCCACGAACAGCGCGGCCGCCCCGACCAGCGCCTGGGGTGTCCAGGCGACACGCTCACGCATCCGCTCCGGCAGCCGTCGCACCAGCGACCCGTCGGTCCGCATCCGCTCCAGCGGCCGGTAGGCGAAGGCATTACGGAACAGGTCCTGCCGCAGGCTGCCCAACGCCCCGGCGGCCGCTCGGTACTCGGGGCTTCTGCTCTTGGTCTCGGTCACGTTTCCAAGGTAGGGGCCGAAACGGCGCGGGTCGTCAGCAGTGATACGGATCCTGCGCCGTCCGTCGCAAGTACTACGGGGCCCGCACCGCCGTCGGACCCCCGCTCACCAGGCAAGCTGGGCGAGCTCCTCCGCCACCACCGCGCACGCGTCGCTCGCCGGATCGATCAGCGGGTAGTGGCCGACGTCGGGCAGCAGGGTCAGGCCCACCGTCTCGCCCGCCTTCGCCGCCGCGTCGACGAACGCCTCCGCGACGGCCTGCGGCATATCGACGTCTGTGGTGCCCTGCACCACGGTGGTCGCGATTCCGGTGGGCAGCAGCACGGCCGGGTCGGCGTGCGCGGCCCGCTCCTCGAAGTCCTCCTCGCGGCCGAGGAACTGGCCGACCGCCCCCGAGCACACGTTCAGCTCGACGGCCGTGGTGAAGTCGGCGATCGGCGCGAGGGCGACGACGCCCCGCAGCGGCGGCGGTACGGGCAGCCGCCACGGCGAGCCTTCGGGCAGTACGTGCCGGGCGGCGGCCCACAGGGCGAGCTGCCCGCCGGCGGAGTGCCCGGTGACGACGATCCGCCGGGCATCGGCCTCCGGGAGCTCCCGGGCCAGCAGCGCCGGCAGCGCGTCCATCGCCGCGGCGACATCGTCGAAGGTCTCCGGCCAACGGCCCGCGACCGGACCGGAACCCCGCTGCTGCGGGATCTCGCTGCCCCGCCGGTACTCGACACTGGCCACGGCGAAGCCGCGCCGGGCCAGGAAGTCCGCGAACGGCGACACATGCTGCCGGTCGTACGGCGCCCGCCATGCCCCGCCGTGCACGACGACCACGACCGGCGCACCGGCCCGGCCGTCCCGCGGGGCGTAGAAGTCGATCAGCTGGTCGGGGTGGTTGCCGTAGGCGGCGGACGCATCGGGGGTGACCGGTGGATGCGAGAGGGCCGACTCGGTCTCGGCTGCGTCACGATCACGCGCGGCAGAATCCGACATGGTGCTCCAACCGTCCTGTATCCGGGCCCGACAGCCCAACAATCCAACAGCTCAACAGTCCACCAGCCCAACTGGCCTGATCTGCGGGGACGGTACCAGTACGGAAGGTTCCCGTCCCCGCCGAAGGATCATGGCAGGGGTGCCCGGATCCCGGCTCCTAGCCCTCCAGCACCTCGCCCAGCACCCGCGCCGCTCGCTCCACGTCCGCGAAACCCACGTACAGCGGGGTGAACCCGAACCGCAGCACGTCCGGCCGCCGCAGATCCCCGACGACACCCCGTGCGATGAGCGCGCTCATCACCGGCTCCGCGTCCTCGCACCGCAGCGCGACCTGGCTGCCGCGTTCCGCGTGCGCGGCCGGGGTGAGGGAGGTGACCCGGCCCTCGGGCACGTACGCGGCGACGCACTCCAGGAAGAAGTCCGTCAGCGCCAGGGACTTGGCCCGTACCGCCTCGACCGACACCCCGTTCCACACGTCGAGCGACGCTTCGAGCGCCAGCATGGACAGGATGTCGGGGGTGCCGACCCGGCCCCGTACGGCACCGTCCGCCGGGGCGTACCCGGGTGCCATGCCGAACGGGTCGGCGTGCGACGTCCACCCCGGCAGGGGCGAGTCGAAGGCCGCCTGGTGGCGCTCGGCGACGTACAGGTAGGCGGGCGATCCGGGGCCGCCGTTCAGGTACTTGTAGGTGCAGCCGACCGCGAGGTCCACGCCGTGCCCATCGAGCCCGACGGGCAGGGCGCCCGCGCTGTGGCACAGGTCCCAGACGGCGAGGCCGCCCGCCGCGTGCACGGCGGCGGTGAGTCCGGGCAGGTCGTGGAGCCTGCCGGTGCGGTAGTCGACATGGTTGAGCAGGACTGCGGCGGTACGCGGACCGAGCGCGTCCGGTACGTCGGCAGGGGCGACCGGGACGAGCCGGTGGCCGGTCATCCGGGCCGCGGACGCGGCGATGTACCCGTCCGTGGGGAACGTCGTCGCGTCGACGAGGATCTCGTCGCGTCCCTCGGGTGCCAGCCGGCTCGCGGCGACGACGGCCTTGAAGACGTTCACGCTGGTGGAGTCGCCGACGACGATCTGCCCGGCGGCAGCCCCGACGAGCGGAGCTATCCGGTCGCCGATCCGCTCCGGCGCGGTCCACCAGCCGCTCTCGTCCCAGGACCGGATGCGCAGCTCGCCCCACTCGCGGGTGAGGACCTCCTGCACCCGGGCGGGTACGTGAGCGGGCAGTGCACCCAGCGAGTTGCCGTCGAGGTAGACGGTGTCGTCCAGGGTGAACAGCTTGCGCAGATCGGCGAGCCGGTCGGCGGCGTCGAGTGCCGCGGCCCGCGCGGCGAAGGTCTCAGACATGGCTGCGCGCCGTCCACAGCTCGGGGAAGACGTTCTTCGTGGCCCGCTTCTCCAGCCACGCGACCCCGGCGGAACCGCCGGTCCCGGTCTTCGAGCCCATCGCGCGCCGGGTGGCGACGAGATGGTCGTTGCGCCAGCGCCACACCAGTTCGCCGACATCGGTCAGCGCCTCACCGAGCCGGACCAGTTCGTCGTGCTGGTCGGGGTTGGCGTAGATCTCCGTCCAGACGGCCTCGACCTCGGGGGACGGCTCGTACTTCTGCGTCAGGTCCCGGCCGAGCACGGCCTGCGGTACGGCGTGCCCGCGCCGGGCGAGCAGGGCGAGCGCCTCGTCGTACAGGCTCGGCTCGGCGAGCGCCTTCTCCAGCTCGGCGTGGACGCGGGGCGCGCCCCGGTGCGGCACGAGCATGGACGCGGACTTGTCGCCGAGCAGGAACTCCATCCGCCGGTACATCGCCGACTGGAAGCCGGAGCCCTCCCCGAGGGCGGCGCGGTAGGAGTTGAACTGGGCGGGGGTGAGCTGGGCGAGCGGCGTCCAGGAGGCGTTGAGCGCCTCCAGTTCCCGCACCGACCGCTTGAGCGCGTCGCGCGCGACGGTCAGCCGGTCCTCGCGCAGGGCGTGCGCGGCGGTCTCCCACTCGTGGACTATGACGGTGAACCACAGCTCCATGACCTGGGTGGTGACCAGGAAGACCATTTCGCCCGGGTCGTCGGAGCGAAGGTGCTGGAGATGGGTCAGGACATCCGCCTGGACGTAGTCCTCGTACGGAGTCGTTCCCGCGAAGTCGAGGTGCGGGGTCTGCGCACCGGTGGCTTCGGGGTCGGGGTGGATCGTCGACATTGCTGTCTCCTCGACACGAGCTTCCGGGTAGCGGTCCGCCCCTTCCGTGAGGTGATGGAGCTCCGGTCCCCTGTCGGCATCCTAGACGGGGCCCGCGGGAGTGCGCAGACCCCGCAGACGTAGGGCTCTGTCTGCGGGGTCCGGTATGTGTGCGACCGGCCGGATACGACCAGCCGTGAACGTCCAGCGTTGAACGTTCAGCCGTGAACGTCTAGCCGAGGGTCTCCGCGGCGGTCGGCGAGGAGTCGCGGAGGAACGTCGAGCAGCGCTCGTACTCCTCCTGCTCACCGATCGCCTGGGCGGCCCGCGCCAGGGCGTGCAGGGCGCGCAGGAAGCCGCGGTTCGGCTCGTGCTCGAACGGTACGGGGCCGTGGCCCTTCCAGCCGGCCCTGCGCAGCGCGTCGAGGCCGCGGTGGTAGCCGGTACGGGCGTAGGCGTACGACTCGATGACGCGGCCGCCCTCGAACGCCTCGTCGGCGAGCTGTGCCCAGGCCAGGGAGGAGGTCGGGTACTTCGCGGCGACATCGGCGGGGGCCGTGCCGTTCGCGAGCAGCTCGCGCGGCTCCGGGTCGTCGGGCAGGTGGGTCGGGGGAGGTCCCCCGAGCAGGTTTTCGTGGATCGACATGGGTTCAAGTGTGCCTGTCACCTGCGCGCCGGGGTACCCGGGCGCCGTACGGAGGGCTGGTTCACGCCGGGAGGTGCCCGAGCGCGCCGGGAGAAGCCCGTACGCGCCGGGAGAAGCCCGTACGCGCCGGGATACGCAGGTGCATCGCGCGAAGGTCCGGTCCGCGCCGGGGGCGACGGCGCCCCGTCGAGGGTCAGTTCGGGCCCTGTTCCCCCGTCTCCTCCTGCACGGGCTCCAGGGGCGGGGCGACGACGCCGCAGTGCACCGTGCACTCGGGCCGCGGCTTCTCCTCGTCCGCCGTTACGGCAGGCTTCCGTACGGTCGTCCAGGCGATCAGCGAGCCCAGTACGAGCAGCCCGGCGCACATCGGCATGGCCCGCCGGAACGTCGCGGCGAACTCGTCGGCGTTCCGGTAGGCCTCCGGGCCCATCCCGGCGAGCAGCGGCAGCGCGGCCACCGCGATCAGCCCGGCGGCGCGGGCGGCCGCGTTGTTGATCCCGCTGGCAAGGCCGGCGCGTGCGGTCTCCACGGAGGCCAGAACGGTCGCGGTGAGCGGAGCCACCACCGTCACGAGTCCGACGCCGAGCACCCCGACCGCGGGGAGCACATCGGTGAAGTAGCCGGAGACGGAGTTCGATCCCGGCCCGACCCGCAGCATCAGCAGCATTCCGGCCGCGGCGAGCAGGGGGCCGACGGTGAGCGGGATGCGGGGCCCGATGCGCTGCCCCAGCTCGCCCGAGGACGCCGAGAACAGCAGCATCAGCACGGTCGCGGGCAGCAGGGCCGTGCCCGCGCCGAGGGCCGAGTACCCGGCCACGACCTGGAGCTGGATCGCCGAGAGGAAGAAGTAGCCGCCGAGCGCCGCGTACACGCAGAGGGTGATGATGTTGACGACGGTGAACTGCCGGGACGCGAACACCGACGGCGGCAGCATCGGGTCCGGCCGCCGCCGCTCCACCCGCACGAATGCCGCCCCGAGCACGATCCCGCCGACGGCCGACCCGATCACCGCACCGGACGCCCCCTGTCCCGGCGCCTCGATCAGCGCGTACGTCACCAGGGCGAGGGCAAGCGCGCCGAGCATGGCGCCCAGCACGTCGAAGCGCCCGCGCGCGTGCGGGTCACGCGATTCCGGTACGTGGCGCAGCGCCACCGGCAGGCAGACCGCGGCGAGCGGCACATTGAGCAGGAACACCCACCGCCAGCCGGGCCCGTCGACGAGCCACCCGCCGACGAACGGCCCGACGGCGGCGCCGACCCCGCCGAGCCCCGACCACAGCCCGACGGCGCGGGCCCGGTCGTCCGGATGGAAGCTCGCCTGGATCAGCGCCAGCGAACCGGGGGTGAGGAGCGCCCCGCCGATGCCCTGGAGGGCGCGGGCGGCGATCAGGACGGGGGCGTTCGGCGCGATGCCGCACAGCACGGACGCGGTGGCGAACCAGACGACTCCGACGACGAAGACCCGCCGCCGCCCGTACCGGTCGCCGAGGGCGCCCCCGAGGAGGATCAGCCCGGCGAGCGTCAGCATGTAGGCGTTGACGGTCCACTGGAGGGCGGCCAGGTCGGTGCCGAGGTCCTTGCCGATGCGGGGCAGGGCGACGTTGATGACGGTGGAGTCGAGCATGGCCATGCTGGAGCCGAGGACGGTGGTGAGGATGACCCAGCGTCCGAGTGCGGAGGCGACACGGATCCCACCGGCGGTTGTCTCGCCCATGTGAGCAGCATCCCCGCTCCCCGTCCGCGCGGCCAGTCCGGATCCGCGGGGCGGACAGCCGTCCCTCGCTGCTCCGACCTGGAAGATTCGCGAGATTCGCAAGGGGGTCGCCTGCGGGTGATCAGCCCACTGGGCTCCGTGCGATTCGTCGGCCCGGCAGAGAGAGCGGCATGTCGTGGTCCAACCGGAGCAGCCGCTCCCTCGTTGCCACGGCCATCGGCGCCGGGCTCGTTCTCCTCGGTGGCTGCGCCTCAGAGGCTGTCGGGTGACCTCCGGTCGGGAAGCGGACGCGGTCTGGTGCGTGCGATTCCAAGGCGCCGGGATGTCCTCGTAGCGGAGCTACTAGGGCATTTCGGCAACGCGGGAAGCGTGCGTGCCAGGGCGTGGCCGCCCGATCAGAGGTCACCCGACAGCCTCTCAGGTGAGGGAAACGCTTCCTCCTCTGCGTCGACGGCTTCTCCTGCCCCGTCGCCGTCGGTGACCGTGCGGCCGCCGGGAGCGGCAGAGCCGGCGGCCGCCCTGCCCCGGAGAGAGTCGCTGCCGGGCTACGGCGTGGACGGTGAGCCCACGTCGAAGACGGGCGCCGGCATCCCCGACCAGGGCGTCCGGCCCGCGGCGTGCCGAGCGCTCCAGGACGCCCGATCCGGCAGCTCCTCCGCCTCGGTGGCCGAAGCCCGGGTCTTCATATCCGCTTCGACTTTCGCCCCGCCGGTCGAGACCCTCACCTTCACCAGCCACCGCCCCGGCGGCGCGGCCTCGTACCTCGCCGCAGTGGACGAGGCACTCGGCGCCTGCCCGTCGCTTTCCTTCCTGAGCCGATCCGGCGAACGAATCAGGGCAGAGATCGAGCGAGTGCCTGACCGGGTGTCCGCGGGCGACGCCTCGGCGAGTTTCCGCATGTACTGGGCTCTGAATGTCGATGGGTTCAAGACCGAGACGTTTTCCCTGGTCACGGCTGTCCGATCCGGGGAGGCGATCACGACCGTCGCATCGGACAGCGTCGTCGGCAGCCGGCTCTCGGCCGCGAAGAAGCGTGCGCTCCTACCGAAGCTGGATCAGGCTCTCCTGAAGCGCGAAGCCGACGCCCTCCGCCGCCCTCCGCGCGGCGCAGGAAAGCTGAGTTCCTGGTGCCGCGTCGGGCAGCGTCTGCCCTGTCCCGGCACGCTGCTCGGACGAACGTCGGACCTGCGCGCGCGAAACCTCCTCGGCCTGTCGGCCCGGGTCCGGGCCTGTCCGGCCCGATGGCCGGTGATCAGAGCGCTACCGCCCGTACGCCCCGGATCAGCGCCTCCACGCCCGCCTCAGCCTTGGACCGGGGACACCCGACGTTCAGCCGTACGAAGCCCTCGGCCCCGTACACCGCCCCCGGCATCACCGCGACCTTCTCGCGCTCGATCAGCACCCGCTGCAACGCCTCGTCGTCGACGCCCGCCGGGCGCAGATCGATCCAGGCCAGGTAACCGGCCTGCGGCGGCTCCCAGCCCAGTTCCGGGAACGCCCCGTTCAGCCGTTCCGCGACCAGCGCCAGGTTCCCGGCGACATACGCGCGGACCTCGTCCAGCCACGCCCCGGCCTCCCGGTACGCGGCGATGTGCGCGGTGAGCGACAGCACCGCCGGGGAGGCGAGCCCCTCCGCCGTCTCCATGCGGCGCAGGAACTCCGTCCGGTCGGCCGGGTCGCCGATCAACCCGTACGAGCCGGTCAGCGCCGGGAAGTTGAACGCCTTCGACGCGGAGGAGATCAGCGCCCAGCGCCCCTCACCGCCGACCCGCGTCCACGGCACGTGCGCGCGCCCCTCGTGCACGAAGTCCGCGTGGATCTCGTCGCTGATCACCGCGACCCCGTGCCGGGCGGCGAGCGCGGCCATCCGGCTCAGTTCGGCCTCCGTCCACACCCGGCCCGTCGGGTTGTGCGGCGAGCAGACGAGCAGGACCTTGCTGTCGGGGCGGGCGAGCTCGCGTTCCAGCGCGGCCGTGTCCCCCACCGGCACGCCGCGCAGCTCGCGCCCGAGCCCGGTGATCGCCTTGCGGAAACCGTCGTACGTCGGGGCGTGGACGACGACGCCCTCGCCGTCGGCCGTCCACATCTGCAGCAGCTGCGAGAGCTGGCTGAGCACGGACGGCCCGTACACCAGCTGTCCGGTGTCTATCCGGGTCCCGTACCGGGTCGCGTACCAGTGGGCTATCGCCGAGCGGAAGTCGTCCTGCTGCCACATCGTGTAGCCGAACACCCCGTGGTCGAGCCGGGCCCGCAGCGCGTCCAGCACCTCCGGCGCGGTCTCGAAGTCCATGTCGGAGATGGTGAACGGCAGCAGCCCGTCCACCCCGAACCGGTCCGCGACCCCGTCCCACTGGACGCACCAGGTGCCCCGGCGGTCGGCGACGGTGTCGAAGTCATAGCGCGCACTGGAACTCACGGCGATCCCTCATACCTTTCTCGGACATGCCGTGGGCCCGGCACCCCCAGGGGTACCGGGCCCACGGCCACACTTCGTACCGGCCGCTACTTCAGCCTGGTGCCGGTGGAACGCAGGTTGGCGCAGGCCTCCGTCACGCGCTTGGCCATGCCCGCCTCGGCGGACTTGCCCCAGCTGCGCGGGTCGTAGACCTTCTTGTTGCCGACCTCGCCGTCGACCTTCAGCACACCGTCGTAGTTGCGGAACACGTGGTCCACGATCGGGCGGGTGAAGGCGTACTGGGTGTCGGTGTCGAGGTTCATCTTCACGACGCCGTTCTCCAGCGCGGTGGCGATCTCCTGCTCGGTGGAACCGGAGCCGCCGTGGAAGACGAAGTCGAACGGGGACGCCTGGCCGTACTTGGCGGCGACACCCTCCTGGAGGTCCTTCAGCAGCTCGGGACGGAGCACGACGTTGCCCGGCTTGTAGACGCCGTGGACGTTGCCGAAGGAGGCGGCCAGCAGGTAGCGGCCCTTCTCGCCCAGGCCGAGCGCCTCGGCGGTACGCAGCGCGTCGTCGACGGTCGTGTACAGCTCGTCGTTGATCTCGTGCGTGACGCCGTCCTCCTCGCCACCGGTCGGGGTGATCTCGACCTCAAGGATGATCTTGGCGGCGGCGGCCTTGGCGAGCAGCTCCTGGCCGATGGCCAGGTTGTCGGCGAGGGTCTCGGCCGAACCGTCCCACATGTGCGACTGGAACAGCGGGTTCTGGCCCTTGGCGACGCGCTCGGCGGAGATGTCGAGCAGCGGACGTACGTAACCGTCCAGCTTGTCCTTGGGGCAGTGGTCGGTGTGCAGCGCGACCGTGACGTCGTACTTGGCGGCGACGATGTGCGCGAACTCGGCGAGGGCGACGGCGCCCGTGACCATGTCCTTGTTGTACTGGCCGCCCAGGAACTCCGCCCCACCGGTGGAGATCTGGACGATGCCGTCGCTCTCCGCCTCCGCGAAGCCGCGCAGCGCAGCGTGCAGGGTCTGGGTCGACGTCACATTGATGGCCGGGTAGGCGAACTTGCCTGCCTTCGCCCGGTCGAGCATCTCGGCGTAGACCTCGGGGGTTGCGATGGGCATCTGTCCGCTCCTTGGGATGTGCGGGTGTGCGTTGCTGGTTCCCTGACCTGGGGGCGACGTCATCGTCGCCCCCATCTTCCCAGACTCTCGCTCCGGCTCCACCTGGCCTGCCGCCCCCATGCCCGGGCAGACGATTCACGGGTATACGCGGAGGGTGGGCTGTTTCACGTGAAACAGCCCACCCTTGAAAAAAACCGCAGGTCACCCTGCGCATCAGGCGAGATCGAGGTCCGCCACCGTGTAGGCGTGGACATACGGGAGACCGGCCTCGGCAATGGCCGGAGCCGCACCCCGCTCCACGATCGTGGCGACGGCGACGACCTCGCCACCGGCCTCGCGCACCGCCTCGACGGCCGTCAGCGGCGAACCGCCGGTCGTCGAGGTGTCCTCGACCACCAGACAGCGGCGGCCCTTCACGTCCGTGCCCTCGATACGGCGCTGCATCCCGTGCGCCTTCTGCGCCTTGCGGACGACGAACGCGTCCAGCTCCTGCCCGCGCGCGGCGGAGGCGTGCAGCATCGAGGTGGCGACCGGGTCGGCGCCCAGCGTCAGCCCGCCCACGCAGTCGTAGTCCAGCTCGGCGGTGGCGTCGAGCATGACCTGACCGACCATCGGAGCGGCCTTGCCGTCCAGCGTGATGCGGCGCAGGTCGATGTACCAGTCGGCCTCAAGACCCGAGGAGAGGGTCACCTTGCCGTGTACCACGGCCTTGTCCTTGATCTGCTGGAGCAGCTCAGCACGTACGTCAGTCATGGCTACGAGCTTAAGGCGCCCGCTTCACGGCCCGCGCCGACCGGTCTCACGGCTCCCGCCGGAGGACCCGGCCCGCGCCCACGCCCGGATCAGAGCCTGCGCCAGCTCCAGGTTGTCGCGATCTCCAGCGGTTCGATCGGGGTGACGTACTGGGGCGCGGTGTTCAGGCCGTTCGGCGGACCGGACTGCGGCTCCACGCAGACCGCCTCGGCCACCTCGTCGTAGATCACGACCCACTCGGCCCGGCTCTTCACGGTCAGCTCCAGCTGCTCCGGCCAGGTGAGCGTCACATCGACGCCGTCCGGCATCCCGAAGCAGTCGTCCCACGGGCCGGGCAGGGGCGGGATGCGGCGGCCGGTCGGCAGATGGTTCTCGCCCCGCTCCTCCTGCCAGGCCGCATCGAAGGTCAGCTGTACGTCCTTGCCACCGCCGCCGGGATCGCGCAGGAACCAGGGGTGCCAGCCGGCCTGCGCCGGGAACGAATCCCCGTACGTCTCGATGCCGAAGGCGAGCGTGAGCGAGTTCTCGGCCAGCTCGACCGTCTGGGTCACCCGGCCCGGATACGGCCAGGGGTCGGCGAGGTCGTAATAGAACGCGGCCTCCCGCTCGCCCACCCGGGCGGTGCTCCAGGCCGTGTCCCTGCCGGTGCCGTGGATGGCGTGCGGCGGGGAGTTCAGCGGCAACCGGTGCGGGACGCCGCCGTTGTGGAAGAGCCCGTTCTCGGTGCGCCCGCACCACGGCACCATCGGGAAGCAGCCGTACCGCTCCCCCTGCCGCAGCAACTCGGTGCCACCGATCCGCAGGCTGCTGATGCGACAGCCGTTGTCGGGGCTCACGGTCAACTCTGCGTCGCCGACGGACAGCCGGACGTCCTTCTTGCTGCTACTCACCCGACCGACATTACTGGCGCAGCTACCTCCGCCGCCTCAGCGCCCGGCTCACCACGACCGCCGACGCGAGCGCCAGCGCCGCGGCGGGAGCGACCCAGCGGAGTGTGGCGCCCGCGGTGGTCGAATCGGGTGACGGTACGGGCGCGTACCGGCCGCGCGGCGGCGCGTGGTCGACCTCCTCGGCGCTGCGGCCGATCATGGTCCGCCTGGCGTGCGCGGCCTCGGCCGGGGGGCTGTCGGGGACGGTGAACTCCACCTCTGCCTGGGGGTCGAGCGACGGCGGGGGAACGGGGGCGTCGAACACGGAGCCCGTGCCCGGGGACTTCTCGTCGGCGGGCGCCTCGTCGGCAGCGGCGTCATCCGCGCCGGTGACATCGGCATCGTCATCGGCGCCGATGACATCGGCGGCAGCGGCGTCAGCGACGTCCGTGCCGGAGTCGGCGGCATCCGGAGCGGCACCGCGGGCGTTGGCCGCGCCGGTCGTGTCGGTCGTGTCGGTCGTGTCGGTCGTGTCGGCCTCCTCGGCCGCCTCCTCGATGGCCTGTTCCACCGCTTTCCCGACGGACCGCTCGGCCTCGTCGAGAACCTCGCCCACCGCCTCGCCGGCCGCCGCACCACCCGCGGAGCCGTCCGCACCGCTCTCCGCCAGCGTCTCCGTCACCAACTGCTGCGCAAAGCGGTCCAGCAGGCGGCGGGCCGCCGCGAGCGCCGCCGCCGGGTCCAGGTCCAGGATGCGGCCGTCGCCGCTCGCCGTACCCGCGAACCCGATCGCCGTACCGCCGTCCTTCCGCGTCAGGCCGATCGTCAGGGCCAGCTTCGCCGAGCCGGTGCCCCGGGCCTCGACGCCCTCGCCCGTCACCAGGATCCCGGCCCCGTCCGGACCGTCCTGCGGGGAGGCGGTGAACCGCAATGCACCGCGGTACGTGATCGTGTGGCCGTCGACCCGGATCCTGAGCCGGCCGGACAGCGGGCCCGCGGACGCGTCGGCGTCCTGCTGGAGCCCCGGTACGCAGCGCGCGACGCGGGCGGGATCCCCCAGCGTCCGCCGAAGGGACGGGACCGGAACCGGAACGAACACCTCATGCTCCATGGAAACCGAGCCTACTCAGCCCCGGCCATCCCGTCAGCGATTCCGCATCGCGGAGCCGCCGGGCTCACGGCGCACGAGACCCGGCCCACCGCCCCTCCCCGCACCGCCCCCGGTTCACCGCTCCTCCCAGTACCGCGGATGCACCAGCGTCGACGGCGGCAGCAGCCCGCGCGGCCGGGCACTCTCCGCGTCCCGCCCCGCGCGCACCAGCGAGGGCTGTGTCAGCGACCGCAGCTTCGGCACCCCCGGGCCGAGCCGGAGCACGGGCGCCCCGCCCCGGCCGGCGAGGACGAAGCCCCAGCCGTCCTCGGCCCGCGCCCGGTGCGTGGCCCGGTCGGGGCCGGCCGCGAAATCGGAGAGCCGGCCGCTGATCCGGTACGGGCGGGTGTGCAGGCCCGCCGCCCTCATCGACGCCTCCACCGTCCAGTACGTACGCGGCCGGGTGACCGGCGGCCCCCCGTGCACCACCAGTCGGCCGCCCGGGGCGAGGACCTCGGCGATCAGGCCGTAGAACTCCGCCGAGTACAGCTTCGTGCCGGCGGAGATCCCGGGGTCGGGCAGATCGGAGATCACCACGTCGTAGCTGCCGTGCGCCCCCCGCAGCCAGTTGAAGGCGTCCGCGTCGACGGCCGTCAGCCGCGGATCACGGAACGCGTGGGCGTTCAGCGCCGAGAGCGCGCGGTCGGTACGGGCCAACCGGGTGACGCCCGGGTCGAGCTCGACGAGGGTGACGCCGTGTACGTCCGGGTAGCGCAGCACCTCCCGGGCGGCGAGGCCGTCGCCGCCGCCCAGGATCAGGACGCGGGCGCGCGGCCCGGTCATCGCCGGGTGCACCAGCGCCTCGTGGTAGCGGTACTCGTCGCGCGCGCTGACCCGCAGCCGCCCGTCCAGATACAGGTCGAGGGAGCTGCGGCCCGCCCCTGTCAGCACGACCTCCTGGACCCCGGTCTGCACCGCGACCCGCACCCCGTCCCCGTACATGGCACGCCGCGCCGCCCGCTCGAAGTCGTCGACCAGCGCGGTCGCGGTGGCGAGCACGGCGATCACGGCGACGTTGACGAGGATCAGCAGCCACCGGGAGCGCGGAGTGAGGTCCCGCCGGAACACCCACAGCACCAGCGCCCCGCCCGCCGCCGCGTTGACCGCGCCGGTGAACAGCGCCCCGGTGAGCTGGCCGAGCACCGGCAGCAGCAGAAAGGGGAACGCCAGCCCGCCGACCAGCGCGCCCACATAGTCGGCCGCGAACAGATCCGCGACGGCCCCGCCCGCGTCCTGCCGGTCGACCCGCTGGATCAGCGTCATCAGCAACGGGATCTCCGCACCGATCAGGACGCCGATCGTGAGCGAGAACCCGACCAGGGCGAACCGCGACTCCCCGATCCAGGCGAACGACGCGTACAGCACGACCGCCGAGGATCCGCCGACGAGTGCGAGCACCGCCTCGATCAGCCCGAAACCGACTGCGGCACGGCTGCGTAAACGTTTCGCGAGGAGCGAGCCGATGCCCATCGCGAACACCATCACGGAGAGCACGACGGACGCCTGGGTGACCGAATCACCGATCAAGTAGGAAGCGAGCGCCACCAGTTCGAGCTCGTACACCAGACCGCAGGCGGCACAGATGAAGACAGCGGCCAGCACGAGACACCGACCGGTCCTCGGCTGTACGGGAAGACGCGCCGTCCCCCCTCGCAGCGACATCTGCTGGTCGATCATGATGCGAACGCTACGTCACAAAGAGGTGGCCGCCTGTCACCCACACGGATGTAAGTGGCGTGCTGACAAGGGAGTTGGGTCCGCGTTAGGGTGCTGCCGCCGGAATCCGCATCCCCACTCGGGTACGCGTCACCACCAGCTGCCCCTCCTGCGGGTACGCATGCCAGGTGCGCCACCGCACCTGGCCCTCGGCCCGCTGGGCGAGCATGGCGGTGAAGGCGTGCGGGCTGCCGGGGAACGTCCCGGCGAGACCGTGGGGATGGTCGGTCACGAGCGCGAGGAGCTCCTGTGCGCGCCCGGCGAACGAGCCCGCCGAGAGCGTCTCGACGCGCGCCGCGAACTCGTACTCCCACTCCCCGAGCCGCTTGGAGACACCGAGCGGCAGCGGTGTGCTGCTGCCCGGGATGCACGCGACGGTTTCGGAACAGGTGCCCCGGTCCTCCTCCAGGAGCACCTGGTGGGAGGCGCCGAGGAGGCGCAGTTGAAGTCGGGCACCCGCGAGATCGAGGTCGAGCACGGCCAGGGCGGGGAGCGGTTCGCGCCCCAGCGCCCAGGCCAGGTCAGCAGCACGGGTGTCGGAATAGGCCGTCTGGAGGGTCGTGAGCATGGGTCGGCTCCGCAAACAAGCGTGGACGCATGGACAGGGGACGCCTCCGACGTGATGCACGTGGGAGGTGGGAAGCGCCCGATCAGGTCCAACTGGGGTCCGAGGGCTGGATGTTCTCTCCATCGAGGGAATCACGAATAAGCCGCATCCACAGCGGTTTTAGCCAACTTGCCGTGGTTTCCATCCCCTCGGGGGCCTCTCGGATCATCTGTTCACTGGCCTCTCGCGGAACGCCCAACAAAAAGGTGCCCGGCGGGAGTTCACCCGCCGGGCACCTGTCGGGCACCGGGCACGGTGGCACTGCCCGGCCGCGGACCGACTGCCCCGTGTCAGTCGCCTCCGCCCCCGCCGCCGCACGACGAACCGCCACCGCACGAGGAGTGGCCGCCGCCGCACGAATGACCCCCGGAGTGACCGCCCGAGTGACCGCTGTCTCCGCCGCAGGAGGAGCCACCGCCGCCGCTGTCACCGCCCGCCCACCAGCTGCCGCCCGCGGCGCTGCCACCGCTCGCACCCCGGCGCACGCTCCGTCCGCGCGACTTCTTCCTGCTCCCGGCCCCCTTCACGAGCGAGACGATCAGTCCGATCACCGCCGCCGCGATCACCACTCCGACAAAAGTCCCCACCGACCTCACGTCCTTCCGTTCCCCCGAAGCGAGGTCCCCCCGCTTCCGTCTGCTCCGACAGCTTCTTGTGTGAGTGGGGGATGCCCTCGTCCCCGTACGGCGAAAGCAGACTTGAGCAACTCCAGAGCTTCCGCGCAGGATGGCGGCCATGACACAGGGACGACCGCTGCTCAACCGCCGCCTCGCCGGGTTCGGCACGACGATCCTCGCGGAGATGTCGGCGCTTGCCGTACGGACCGGCTCCATCAACCTCGGCCAGGGCTTCCCCGACGCCCACGGCCCCGACACCGAGGTCCTGGTCACCGCGGGCGCCACCGAGGCCATCGCCGCGGCCCTGCCGGCCCTGCTGGAGCCCGGCGACGAGGTCCTCGCCCTGGAGCCGTACGACGACTCGTACGCCGCCTGCATCGCCATGGCGGGCGGCAGCCGCGTCCCTGTCACCCTCCACCCCGACGCCACCACCGGCACCTACCGCCTCGACCTCGACGAACTGCGCGCCGCCGTCACCCCCCGCACCCGGCTGATCCTGCTGAACACCCCGCACAACCCCACCGGCACCGTCCTCACCCGTGAGGAACTCGGCGCGATCGCCGCACTGGCCTGCGAGCGCGATCTCCTGGTCGTCACCGACGAGGTCTACGAACACCTGGTCTTCGAGGGCGAGCACCTCCCGCTCGCCGGCTTCCCCGGGATGCGCGAACGCACCGTCACCATCGGCTCGGCCGGCAGGACGTACTCCTTCACCGGCTGGAAGGTCGGCTGGGTCAATCCCCTTTCGCCTACCTATTGGACACTGGCCGCGTGAGCGCCCGTCCGGGCATAGTCCAGGATGGCGTTCGAAGAATCGACGGATACCCGGGTGAGGATGGTGGAGACATGGGCGGCAGGCCGCTGCTGAACCGCAGGCTGGACGGGCTCGGGACGACGATCTTCGCGGAGATGTCGGCACTGGCGACAGCGACGGGCGCGATCAACCTGGGCCAGGGCTTCCCGGACACGGACGGCCCGGAGTCAGTACGCGAGGCCGCCGTACGAGCGCTGCGCGACGGCCGCGGCAACCAGTACCCGCCGGGCCCGGGCATCCCGGAGCTGCGTCAGGCGATCGCCGACCACCAGCGCCGCTTCTACGACCTGAGCTTCGACCCGGACACGGAGGTCCTGGTCACCGCAGGGGCGACGGAGGCGATCGCCGCGACCATGCTCGCCCTCCTCGAACCGGGGGACGAGGTGATCGCCTTCGAGCCCTTCTACGACTCCTACGCGGCCTGCATCGCCATGGCGGGAGCGAAGCGCGTGCCGCTCACCCTGCGCGCCCCGTCCTTCCGCCCGGATCTGAACGAGCTACGGACCAAGATCACTCCGCGGACCCGCCTCCTGCTCCTCAACACCCCGCACAACCCGACCGGGATGGTCCTCTCCGCCGAAGAGCAGAACGCCATCGCCGTACTCGCCGTCGAGCACGATCTGCTCGTCGTCACCGACGAGGTGTACGAGCACCTTGTCTATGAGGGCACGCACCGCCCCATCGCGGCCCTGCCCGGCATGCGTGAGCGCACCGTCTCCATTTCGTCCGCCGGCAAGACCTTCTCGTTCACCGGATGGAAGGTCGGCTGGGTCACGGCGAACGGCCCGCTCGTCTCAGCGGTCCGGACGGCCAAGCAGTACCTGACGTACGTCAGCGCGGGCCCCTTCCAGTACGCGATCGCCGAAGCGCTGCGCCTGCCGGACTCGTACTTTGACAGCTTCCGCACCAACCTCCGCCGCAAGCGCAACCTGCTCGGCGACGGCCTGCGCGCGGCCGGGTTCGAGGTCTACCAACCCCAGGGCACTTACTTCATCACCACCGACATCACCTCCTTCGGTGAGAAGGACGCCTACGCCTTCTGCCGCGCCCTCCCCGAACGCTGCGGCGTCGTCGCCATCCCCAACTCCGTGTTCTACGACGACCTCGACGCCGGCCGCAGCCAGGTCCGCTTCACCTTCTGCAAGAGGGACGACGTCCTCCAGGAGGCAGCCGGTCGGCTGCGGCGCCTGGCGTCTTGAACCCGCGCCCCCTTCATCCCGAATGACGTACGGACAGCAACCTGACCAGGGGCTTTACGTGTATCCCGGCCCGGCGCGGTCCCGAGCCGCCTGCGCCGTTCGGCACCGGTCCCCACGAGAGGAGGGACCGGTGGCGACTGGCGCGGCGTCGCTTTCCGGACGCGCCGGGGCGGGCGGCGCGGAGGAGTCCGGGGGCGAAGGGCCGGGTGCCGGGGGGAGCTGTTGACCATGGCGATCAGGACGACGATCCCGGCGATGGTGAGGACACAGCCCGCGGTGATCAGGGTGCGCCGAGTCAGCCGAGCTCCTCCGCAGTAATGTCTCCGCGTCGGCGAGGCCACGCTGCGCGAGCTGTTGGACGCCTGACCGACCGAACGCCCGGCCCGGCGCGTATGCCATACCCGGCTCCTACACCGGTCACAGGCCGAGCGGACTCTCCCCTCCGGTACGGCCCGCCCGGTCTGCCCGTCCCGAAGTCCCTCGGCGTGCCCGCCGTACCGTTCACCGGCAGCCGTAACGGAGTTTGAGCGGATTCCACGGGACACACCCCGCACCCCACCGCACACAGGTGAACGGCCGGGGAAGGACGGCGGACGCCGGCGACCGCGTCGTGAACATTCGGGAACGGTTGGCGGACGATGCGCCCGCGCCGCCGGAACGTCGCAACTCCCCGTGTTCCACTGCCCCGGACAAGGCGTCGCCGCATCTCCCGGCGCACCGGCGCACATCCAGGGGCGGACAGGTCCGCGTCCTCACAGGCCTGTCACAACTTACGTGCACACCGAACCACTTCCGGATCGGACGCGTAATCACCAGTGACACATTTATGCCGCACCTCCTGAGGGAATTCATGACGCGCAGATGGCCGCTTATCACCACGATCACCGTATTGACCGTCGCGCTGGCCTTCGTCGTCGTCCAACTGGTGCGCGGCCAGGACTCCGGGAAGGAACAGGCCGGGGCGAAACCGGCCGCGTCGAGCCCCGGCGTGCCGGGAGGGCCGGAATCCGCGTCGTCGACGCCCAAGAAGCACGCCGGCAAGGGCAAGAGCCCGGCGCCCTCCGAGGTTCACCCCAGCACGGGGACCACTATCCCCGGCACGGGGACCACGAGGCACACCTCACCGACGGGGCAGACGACCGCCCAGGCCAAGATCCCGGAACACGCCGCGGACAAGGCCCGTACGACGACCCCGGCGCCCGTCGTCATCAAGCCGGTCGCGAAGCTGCACGTCGCCACGTCCTGGAAGTCCGACCGGCTGCAGCTGGGCATGCAGGCCGACGGCAACCTCGTGCTCTACGACCGGCAGGAAAAGCGGGTGCTCTGGGCTGCCGGCACCTCCGGCAAGGACAACATGGCGGCCTTCCAGGATGACGGCAATCTCGTCATCTACACCGCAGCCGGTCGAGCGATATGGGCCTCGAACCCCGCCGGCTTCACCAACGCCACCCTGGTCATCCAGCCCGACGGCAACGTCGTCATCATGGCCGGTGGGAAACAGGTGTGGGCCACGAACACGCACATCTGACGCCGACAGCAGGCCCGTCCCGGGCGCCCCACAGCCGCCACCACGCCTCTTCTTCCCCAACGCGAGGAACGTGACGCCATGCCCCTGCTGTCCAGCCGCGGAACGGCCGGACGTCAGGCATACCGAGGCCGGCGCCCCGAGGGGGGCGCCGGCCTCAGCCATGCTGGGCCCGGCCGTTCTCCGACTGGTCGAGCCAATGCCCGTCCTCGTCGTCCACCGAGGCTCGGAGAAACCATCGGTCCCGGATCGAATACGGGTCGAGGTCCGCAGAGCCGCCGCGCCTGTCGGGGGCACACCGTTCAGCAGGACCCGAGCCCCTGCGCCATCGCCCTGCCGCCCGCCAAAGGCCATGACAACCACCCGATCGTGGTGGAGCCAAAAGAACTCGCAAATGTGGGCGCGAACCACCCCTTGAGCGCCCCCGACCTGCCAGGACCGGGGCCAAAAGAACTCGGAACCCTGGTCCCAAAACAAGTGCTTACAAACAGCCCCCGGTCTGCCCGTCCCGAAGTCCCTCGGCGTGCCCGCCGTACCGTTCACCGGCAGCCGTAACGGAGTTTGAGCGGATTCCACGGGACACACCCCGCACCCCACCGCACACAGGTGAACGGCCGGGGAAGGACGGCGGACGCCGGCGACCGCGTCGTGAACACTCGGGAACGGTTGGCGGACGATGCGCCCGCGCCGCCGGAACGTCGCAACTCCCCATGTTCCACTGCCCCGGACAAGGCGTCGCCGCATCTCCCGGCGCACCGGCGCACATCCAGGGGCGGACAGGTCCGCTGTCTCACAGGCCTGTCACAACTTACGTGCACACCGAACCACTTCCGGATCGGACGCGTAATCACCAGTGACACATTTATGCCGCACCTCCTGAGGAAATTCATGCCGCGCAGATGGCCGCTTATCACCACGATCACCGTATTGACCGTCGCGCTGGCCTTCGTCGTCGTCCAACTGGTGCGCGGCCAGGACTCCGGGAAGGAACAGGCCGGGGCGAAACCGGGTGGCGACGCCGAGTCGCTGCAGGGCCTCGGCTGGTGGCCCCTGCACCAGTCCGGCACCGCGAAGGCCGGCGAGCACGACGCCGTGGTCAGGGGCGGCACGCAGTGGACCGACGGCCCCGAGGGCGGCTCCTTGCAACTGGACGGCACCAGCGGATACGCGGACTCCAACACCCGGCTCGACACCGTGGGCAAGGACTACTCGGTCGCCGCGCGGGTGCGCCTCACCCCCCAGGGCATGACCGGCATCCACACCGCCCTGTCCCAGGACGGCGACCGGATCAGCACGTTCTTCCTCCAGTACTCCGGCCCGGACGGGAACTTCGCCTTCAGTTTCAGCGGTGCCCGTACGGTCGCGAAGACGCCCGAGAAGCCGCAGCCCGGCCGCTGGTACCACCTGACCGGCACGTACAGTCAGAAGGACCACCGGATGCAGGTCTACGTGGACGGCCGGCTCGCGGGAACCAGGGTGGCCTCCAGCAGCGTGAAACCCACTGGCACTGTGGTGATCGGACGCGGCAAGTTCGATGGGAAGGCGGCCGACCACTGGAACGGTGACATCGCCGACGTACATGCCTACAACCGGGAGTTGACGTCCCGTGAGGTGGGCTCGCTTTCCTCTCGCGAACCGGGCTGACCGGCGCTGACGGGGCGAGTTCACCGCCGCCGCAGGCTGACGGGCGCCGCACGGGCGCACGGCGGCTCGCGGCGGCGCCTGCCGGTTGTCCCGCAGCCGGCGGAACCCGTCTTCCCCACAGACGACCGGAGAGGAAGGGCCCTTGTCGGCCAGCGCTTCGTCCGAAGACCTCATACCTGGCCCCCGCGCCGCGGAACCCCACCCCGACGAGTTCCTCAGAGCGCTCTACCACTTCCACGGCAGCGCGTTGCTGCAGTTCGCCGCACGGCGGCTGGAGGGCGACTGGCACCGCGCCGAGGACGTCGTCCAGGAAGTCGCGATACGCGCCTGGCGGCACGCCGAGGAACTCGACCCGACCACGGATTCGGTACGGCCCTGGCTGTTCACCGCGCTGCGCCATCTGGTCATCGACGGCCACCGGGCCCGCCAGGCCAGACCACCGGAGACCGGTGACCCCGAACTCGCCCACCTGCTGGTGTCCGACGGCGTGGACCACATGCTCACCTCGCAGGTGCTCATCGACGCCCTGCGGGACCTGCGGCCGGCACAGCGCGAGGTCCTGCTGCACGTGCACTACCTGGGACGCAGCGTCAACCAGACGGCCAAGGTCCTCGGCGTGCCGCCGGGCACCGTCAAGTCCCGGACGTTCTACGCCGCCCGCGCCCTGCGCGAGGCACTGCACAGCCGCGGGCTGTACGCGGGCGACCTGTACCGCGAGGCCGGATGACACTTATGCCATACGTCCCGCGTGCCGGGTGATCTCCAGGCCGAGCGGCCCGGTGTCGAGCGATCCGCCCGCGCCGGCACGCCAGCGCCACCCCGTGGGTGCCTCGCCGACCACCAGCAGCGCGTCCCCGCGCCGCAGACCGGCCAGTGCCCCCTCCCGCCGCGGGAGCTGCGAGGCGTCCACGACGAACAGATGCGGCGCCTCGCCCTGGACGGCGATCCGGCTGCTGCCCTCGATCAGCCGGAAAATCTGGGTGACGTCGGGCGAGCCGGGCTCCGGCGCTCCCGTTCCCGCCGACGCCGCCACCGTGGCGAACGCATCCTCCAGGCTGGCCGCGTTGTGCAGACGCGAGGTCCGCGGCTCGTCGCCGGAAAGGAGCCGGCCGTCGGCCAGGGATCCCACCAGGGTGACCTCGGCGAGCGCCCCCACCGGGCCGGCGAGCGCCTCGGTGACGACGGCCCGCACCAGGCTGCGCACCTCCTCGTCCGGACCCGTCACCGAGACGGGCCCCGTCGCCCGGGAGAGGTCGACCAGCACGCGGTCGGGTCCGTCCAGGCCCACCGTCACCGTCAGCGCGTACGGCAGAGCCGGTTCGCCCTCCGGGCCGGGGCGGTGCAGATCGTCGGGCGAGATCGTCCAGCGCTCGCCGTCCGCCTCGACGCTCCAGGGCGCGGGGGCGGCCTCCTCGGCCCCGGCCAGCAGCAGTGCGAGCCGCTCCTCGGAGTAGACGACGGCGTACAGGTCGGGCAGCGACCGGCCGGAGCGCAGGCATTCGCCCGTCAGCCGGCGCAGGCCCGCGTTGACCACGTCCAGCGCCTCCCGGCCCACGACTGCCGTCGAGGCGGCGACGGGCTTCGGCGGGCGGGGCCGTCGCCCGGGCTTCGGCGGGCGGGGCCGTCGCTCGGTGACGATCAGCGCGGCCACCGCCCCGATCAGCGCCAGCCCCAGCACCACGGCCAGGACGTACCAGATCATCTTCTGACTCCTTGTCGGGACGCCCCGGCGGCGGAGCCGGGACGGTCGAGAACGGGGGCTGCACAGTCGCTGCGCCGTGCCCCCGATGGCCACTACGGCGCCCGTCGGCGGATGGTTCACCGGTGCGCCGGGTGAACCA
>NZ_JBHVSY010000025.1:117428-129557 GCF_042884935.1 Streptomyces sp. NPDC058092 | reverse complement strand
ACACCACGTGATCATTCCGGGGCCGTCGTCATGCCCGGAAGGCAGATCACGACCGTCACGCATCACGCATGATCAGCCACCCGACAGGCTCTGAGAGACGCCGGAGTGGCCTGCCGGGGAACGACTGGCAGACATGTCCGGCATATCCCGCAGAGTAAGCCTGTCCAGGCACGGACGCCTCCGGGCGCGCTGCAGGCGCTGCGGCGTGCTGCCCAGGACTTTCGAACGTCACCCCGCGCCGTGTCGCGACGGCTGCCCCGGGCCGCGGATCACTTGCTGGAGCTGGAGTACGGCAGCAGCGCCATCTCGCGTGCGTTCTTGATCGCTGCGGCGACCTGTCGCTGCTGCTGGGCGCTGATACGGGTGACCCTGCGGCTGCGGATCTTGCCCCGGTCGGACATGAACTTCCGCAGCAGATCAGTGTCCTTGTCATCGATGTAGGTGATCTTCGCCGCGTCGAGCGGGTTCGGTCGGTTCTTGGCGGGCTTACGGGGCTCCTGGCGTCGCGCCATGGGTCTTCCTTACGGGGGTGGGTGCTCGGGTGCGTGAGGCGGTCAGTGGACCGGGTCGAGAAGCGCGTCGAATGAGGCCGGCAGGTTCTTCCATGCCGCGCGGCCTGCTTCGTACTCGTCGTCGGTCAGCAGGCAGGAATCGAGCAGAGCGGTCAGTCCGTCCCGGTCGAGGCCGGGAGAGATGAAGACCAGGTGCTGGCAGCGGTCGCCGTGCTCGGGGTGCCAGTCCAGTGCGGCGGCCGCTCGTCGGACCGGCGGAACCATGTCCCAGGCGGCGTCCGGCAGGGAGGCGAGCCAGGGGCCGTTGTTCTCGACGCAGAGCGCGCCGCCCGCCGCGTCCCAGGACAGGAGGGTGTCGGGACGGTCGGCGAGCCAGAACCGGCCTCGGCTGCGGGCGGCCGCACAGCTCAGGTCCTCCAGCGCGTCGTACAGGCGCTCGGGATGGAACGGGCGGTGCTTGCGCCACACGAGAGTGCTGACGCCGGCCTCCTCGGCTTCCTGGGGCAGCAGGGCGCAGGCCGGATGCTGGCCGGCACCGGCCGCTTCCACGTCGAACCCCGCGAGAGCCAGCTTCACCAACTCCTGGGAACCGGCCGCTGCCTGCGGTGCCGTCGGGTGCAGCTGACCGATCAGTGCCCGGTCCTCCTCGTCCGCCCGGTCGCTGCCCACGAGGGCGACAGCCGACGCGTACTCCAACTGCCGGGCCCAGGTGTCTCCGATGGTCCGCTGATCGGTGGCCGCTGCTGCGAGACCCGCCTCGGCGAGGTCGTCACCGTTGACGAGGTAGGGCAGCACGAGGGCGGGATCGACGGCGGTGATCACACCGGTCACCTCGACCAGGCCCTCACCGTGTGCGGCGATGACCTCGGCCGGCCTCTCGCCCGCCACCGTGACGCGGCTGACTGCTCAATGGCAGCCCGACCACACGGCATTCATGGACCGGGAGCTGTCCGCCACGGACTACGTGTACGTCTGGGCGGACGGCGTTCACCTGCGCATCCGCCTGGAGGAGGCGAAGGCCGCGGTCCTGGTGCTGATGGGGGTACGCGCGGACGGCACGAAGGAGCTGATCGCGATGACCGACGGATACCGCGAGTCGTCGGAGGCATGGGCGGGCCTGCTGCGGGACTGCGCCCGCCGGGGCATGCGGGCCCCGGTCCTGGCCGTCGGCGACGGCGCTCTCGGCTTCTGGAACGCGCTGAGCGAGGTCTTCCCCGACACCCGCCATCAAAGGTGCTGGGTTCACAAAACCGCCAACGTTTTGGACGCGCTGCCGAAGTCAGCCCAGCCCGCGGCCAAGCGTGCGATCCAGAAGATCTACAACGCCGAGGACAAGGAGCACGCGGCCCGGGCCGTGCGCGACTTCGAACGGGCCTACGGGGCCAAGTACCCCAAGGTCGTCAAGCGGATCACGGACGACGAGGACGAACTCCTGGCGTTCTTCGACTTTCCCGCCGAGCACTGGATCCATCTGCGGACCACCAACCCGATCGAGTCGACCTTCGCCACCGTGCGTCTGCGGACCAAGGTCACCAGGGGCGCCGGCTCCCGCGCGGCCGGACTGGCCATGGTCTTCAAGCTAATCGAGTCCGCTCAGGCCCGCTGGCGAGCCGTGAACGCGCCCCACCTCGTTGCCCTTGTCCGGGCCGGAGCCCGCTTCAAACGTGGTCAGCTCGTTGAGCGCGAGGAGCGGGCAGCCTGATGGACACCCCAAATCCGCTGACCGACGAGGAACTCGCCGTGATCGAGGAGCTTGCCGGTGCTGCGACTCCCGGCCCCTGGCACGTGCGCCAACTGGACGACGACTTTGCCATGAGCCTCGTCGCCATCAGTACTGTCCCCGACACCGGAGCCGGCGAACGCTGGCCAGACTTCGACCACCGGCAGATCGTGGCCGCCACCCTGGTTCAGCAGCCACGATATGTCGACGTCGCAGACGAACGCTGGGACGAGAACGCCAACTTCATTGCCAACGCCCGCCAGGACATTCCCCGCCTGATCGCCGAGATCCGACGTCTCCGCCGCCTCCTCGAAGCCAACGGTCAGAAGCCTGAGGAAGGCTGAAGCGCACCACCGATCCACAGGAATTGACAATTACTCCCGATTTTCGAGGCTGACGTGGCATGGTCTGAACACGTGGTGGCGCGAGACCGCGTCCGGCTTGTCTGCCGGGACTGGGGCGGGTCTGGACAGTCCCTCGTGTTGCTGTACGGTCTGGCCGGTCACGCGGGTGAATGGGACGTGCTGGCACGGAGCTTGAGCTCCAGATATCGGGTCGTCGCGGTCGACCAGCGCGGGCTCGGCGCCAGTGAGCGCCACCCGCGGAACGTCTCCCGCGCCGCCTACGTCGCCGACGTCACAGATCTTGACAATTACTCTGCCAAAAAAGGCGGCTCCAGCCCAAAAGCCGCTACGCCGACCGCTCGGTACCGTTCACGGCTTCATCCTGACGCGGACTCGCCGACGTGACGGCCGCTCTCGCCGTGCCATCCAGCCTCTTTCGCTCAGCGGATGTTGAAGGTGGCGATATCGCGGGCTGGGGCGCGGAAGGTGTCGTAGGCGATGGGGGCACGTTCGACCAGGATGTCGACGCCTGGGCCGGGGCCTGGGACGTAGTAGGACCAGGCAGGTCCTTTGAGGGCTGGCCCGCACAGCCCCTCGGGAAGCTCGCCGTCGTCCTGGCCGAGTCCGTAGGCGCCGCCGTAATGCTTGTCGAACAGGGACTCTCCCTCCGGGACGAGCCCCGCGCGGTGCAGGTAGTCCGGCATCTGGTTGCTCAGGAAGGAGACCCGGGCGCTGCCGTTCTCGGTGACGTAGTGGATGTCCGAAGCGTCGGCGGGGATCGGCACGCCTCCGGCGGAGATCACTTTTGGTAACATCGTGTCGCTGCCCTCACAGGCTCGGGCGTCCCCGAACGGATGGAACAACTCGTCCTGGAACAATCAGACGAGGCTTCCTGCTCCGAGGGCGAAGATGGCCACCACGACCGCCAGACAAGACAGTCGCCGCCCCATTCCGGAACCTCCGCGGTCCGTGTCGTCCACATCCTGCATCTCGTGGGAAACGGCTCTCCCGCCGGCCTCTTCCGCGTCGAACATGACCGCCCCCATCAGATGTGCTCGCACGTGATCACCGCAGCATAGGGCGACCGGGATACGGCTGATCCACCCCCTCGTGGCTACGAGGTCATCACGAAGGAGGCGGGAGAGTGGTGAGCAGGGTTGCGGGCGTTCTACCGTGAGGGCGGATCCGGGGGGCGCGATGAGGCATCTGTGGCCGCGAGGGTTAATGGCCGTGGTGGTGGGGCTGCTGGTGGCGGGCTGTTTCGCCCCGCCGCCGCCGATGTTCGGCGACGGTGAGGCGGTGCCCGAGGAGGCCTCTCGTGTTCCGCTGCCGGTGCGGCCGGGCCCCGATGGCACCTGGGCGCTGAACGCCCCCTCGGCGGGACTGCTCGGCCAGGGCCGCACGCTGGTCCGCCGGAATGGCACAGAGAACGAGGGCTGGCGGCTGACATTGCCGGCCGAGTTCACGTTGACCTCCCATCAGCCCGGCGCGGCGCACTCCGCGCTCGTCCGTGGTGACCGTGTGGTGCTGGTCGGCGGCAGGGACGGCCGCCGGGGGCCGAGCGCGATCGCCGGGCTCGACCCGGAGCGGGGGCTCCTGACCTGGCGGCATGCCTTGCCGCCCAGCAGCCAGGTTTTCCTGTTCGAGAGCAGCTTCGAGGTGCTGACGGCGGTCTGCCGCCCCGGATCCTGCCGCCTGACCGGCTGGAACGCCTGGTCGGGTGAGCGCCAGTGGACGCGCGCGGTGTCCGGGGCGGTACGGGTCGTGGACGCCTGCCCGGCGAACGAGCTTGCCACCGCCGACGGCCGCCGCGGGGACGGCTGTGGGTCGTATCTGGTCACCCCCGACCGTGTCGGCACCGTCGACCCGGACGACGGCCGGGTGCACTGGCAGGCGGGGCTGCGGCCGCCCGACGGCACCGTTGACCGAATCATCAAGGCCAACGACCGGGTCATCATGGCTACCGCACCGGCCAAGGGCAGTTGCCGCGCCACCATCCTCGCCAGCGGGGTGACATCCGGTGACGGGGACCGCGGCTGGCGGTACAGCTTCGTCTGGGACCAGCCTCAGGCCCCGCGCGACGCGCGCACCGGATGCCGCTGGGACCGCACTCTTCCCCTGACCGCCGGCTTCCACATGGTACTGCCTGACGCCACAGGCGCCCTGGTCGTCGATCCCTACTTCGGCACCCTGCGCCCCTCCCGGCGACTGGCCCCCGGCGAGTACCTGGTCACCGACGGCACCATGAACAAGATCATCCGCGCGCCCGGCCGCCCGGACCGGCTCCTGGACGCCGGCGCCGACCAGCTGGTCCGCCCCCACGGGCTGAGCCCCGCGGCGCGGTCCGTCACCCGCAACTTCTGGCAGGACGGTCGCCGCCTGCTCCTGCTGGACTACCGGGGCAATACCCTCTGGAGGGGCACATCGGACTGCCAGGCGTTCCGGCACGACAAGGGCAAAGGCGGCCCGCTCACCTACTGCGACGGCAACGACCTGGTGACCCTGCGTCCCGTGCACAAAGACTGACAGCCCCGTACGACCGGGCGGCAGGCACCGGTTGGTGGCCGACCAGGTGGGCAGGGCCGCGCCGGCCGGGTGGCTTGTCGCACATCCGCCCCACGAACCCGGGTTGCGAAGCAGACGGCCTTAAGACGGAACCCATCCACCGCGGTCACAGGCCAAAAGCGGATTGGCCCGGAGCTTGCGAGCAGTTCCGTCCACAGGATTTGACAATTACTCGTTTGACCGGGGTGTCTTTCTCACACAGCGTCGGCCGTTGGCCGGGGGCGGCGCCCCTGAGGGACATCGGCCGGCTGCGAACACGCAACGAGGGCCGCGACCTTGAGGCCGCGGCCCTGCCGCTGCAGCGAGGGTCCGAGGGGAGTGTTCGACCACTGACGATACGGCCGTGGTCGCGGAGGGCCGGCTCCCACCAACAGGCCCCCGGAGTCACGCTTCGGGTTGACCGCTCGCGTCGATGCCGGGCCCGGGGCTGTTGCTCCGAGCCCGGCGCCGGTCGCTGGGCGACTACAGGTTCCGCACCCGGATGTTGCGGAACTCGATCAGGTCGGTGTTGCTGTGGTTCTGCAGTCCCAGGTACCCGCTGAGGAACTGACGCAGGTCCGTGGGCGGGTCACCGGCACGGGACGAATTCTTGCCGGGCGTGTTGTCGAACTCGTTGATCACCACGCCGTTGCGGATGATCGTGTAGTGCTGTCCGACCGCGCGCACCTCGTAGTCGTTCCACTGGCCCTTCGGGGTCACCCCCGCCTTGTCCAGGCCCACCGGCTTGAAGTTGTACACCGAGCCGGTCTTCTGGACCTCGCCCGTGGCCCCGTCGTAGATCTGGATCTCCTGGCCGCAGTAGATCGCGACCCACTCGGGGGCGGTGCGAGCCGAGCCGACCGTCCCGCAACTGCCGGCCGGGCGGTCGGCCAGCGGCGTCCGCGGGTCCGGGAACCGGGTGAAGACCCCGCTGTTGGCGTTGCTGGTGCCCGGAGCCACGTCCCGGAACTGGAGCCTGACCGAGAAGTCCTTGAGCTCTTGCTTGGCGTACCACAGCATGCCCAGGCCGCCGGAGCCGCGGATGGTGCCGTCGGGCTGGAGGGAGAACTTCCCGGGGCCGGCCTGCCGCCAGTCGGCGAGGCTCGCCGCGGTCCCGTCGAAGAGGGGCTGGTACCCGACGACCTTGCCGATCTTGCTCTGCGCCGCCGCCTTGCTGATCGCCGACGACTCGCGGTTGTCGAGGACGTCCTCCTTGCGGAGGTCGTTGACGACGGCGTTGACGTGGCTGACGAACTCGCCGTGGTTCGGCCAGGATGCCTCGTCGTCGATCAGGTCGTTGACGGTGCAGCCGCCGCCCGCGCGGTGGTTGGCCACGCCGGTGTCGGTGTCGAGCAGCTTGACGGTCGGACGGGCGTCGGGCGCGGGGCAGCCGGCCTCGGCGTCGAACGTCGCGGTGGCCTTCTCGCCGTCGGCGTAGGTGACCGTCAGCTTCGCGTGGTACGTGCCGTAGTCGGCGTAGGTGTGCGTGGGGTTGGCCTCGTGCGACGGCGCGCTGCCGTCACCGAAGTCCCACTCCCAGGCCACACCGCCGACCTTGGCACCGGAGAACGCCACCGTCTTGGGCTTGCTCTGGGTGATGACGCGCGCCCCGGCGTCCTGCGGCTTCGGGGTGGCCGGGCCACCCTTGTAGGTGATGCGGATGAGCTTCTGGTTGGAGTGCAGGCTGAAGAATCCGCCCGCGTAGTCGAGCATGTACAGCGCACCGTCGGCACCGAACTTGGCGTCCATCCAGCTCTGCAGCTGGGTGCCGCCGCTGCCGGGCGCGATGATGCTGCGCAGGTCCTCGCCGAAGGCCGGCGCGCCCGCGTCCTTGACCTGGTCGGGGTCGACGGTCACCGCTACCCGGTTGTTGGAGTTGGACTCGTCACCGATGAACCACTTGTCCTCCCAGTACGCAGGCCAGGCGACACCGCTCTTGGTGTCCACCTGGGAGCGGTGGTAGGTCGGACCGGACATGATGGCCTGACCGCCGCCCTTGAGGTAGGGCTGGGTGTAGGTGGCCTCGCTGTCGACGTAGCTCGGGACACCGCTGCCGTCGGAGCGCTTGGGGAAGACCGGGCCGCCGCCCTGGGGCGAGTACCAGATCATGTTGTCGCGGGCCGGCGGGATGTCCACCAGGCCGGTGTTGCGCGGCGACTCGTTCTTGAGGTGGTCGCAGTCGTACCAGCCGGTGAGGACACTGGCGTCGGTGTTGCTGCGGTCACGGTACGGCTGCCGGTTGCCCATGCAGTACGGCCAGCCCTGGTTGCCCGCGGAGGTGATGATCGTGGCCGTCTCGTACTTGGCCGGGCCCAGCTCGGGGCTCGGGGCTCCCGCGTCCGGCCCGACCCAGCCGGCGTTCAGCCAGTTGTGCACCGGGTCGACGGAGAGCCGTGCGATGTTGCGGACACCCATCACGTAGATCTCGGGGCGGGTCTTGGCCGTGCCCGGCGGGAAGAGGTTGCCCTTGGGGATGGTGTAGGTGCCGTCGGGCTCGGGGTGGATGCGGATGATCTTGCCGTTGAGGTCGTTGGTGTTGCCGGAGGTGCGGCGGGCGTCCTGGAAGGAGACGCCCTTGTAGTCCTGGGTCCAGTTGTTGCCGGAGTAGCCGCTGGAGCCGCCGGAGGAGTTGCTGTCACCGGAGCCGATGTAGAGGTTGCCGTCCTTGTCGAAGGACATGCCGCCGCCGGCGTGGCAGCAGCTGTGGATCTGGGTGTCCCAGTGCAGCAGGTCCTTGCGGGTGCCCCGGTCGATGGACTCGGTCGCGAAGTCGTAGGTCAGCCGGGAGACCGTCCGCTGGCCGATGCGCTTGTCGCGGTCGATCGACTCGTGCGGCATCCAGTAGATGTAGATCCACCCGTTCTTTTCGAACTTCGGGTCGAGGGTGACGCCTACGAGGCCTTCCTCGTTCTTGACCAGCTCGTCACCGCTGCCCCGGTTGCCCATCACATCGAGTGTGGTGAGCAGCTTGACCTTCTTGGTCTTGGGGTCCCACTGGTGGATGGTGCCGCAGCCCAGGCCGACCTTGGGGTCGTTCCAGGAGCTGATCGGGCCGGACGGGCAGGCGGCCTTGCCGATGTAGAAGGCCTTGCCGTCGGGGGCCATGGTCAGACCGTGCGGCTCACCGATCTGGTCGAGCTGCCCCGCCTGGTTCTGGGCGGTCAGCCGCTCGGTCGTGTAATTGGATGCGATGGTCGCCTGACAGTCACCGCGGACCATGCCGGTGGTCCACTCGATGGCGCCGAGGAGGTGGCTCTGGAACTTCGTGTCGGTGGTGTAGCTCTCCTCGGTGCGGCCCATGCCGGTGTAGAAGGACCGGCCGCCGTCGTAGTCCCGACACCACGAGATCGGGTGGAACGGGCCGTTGGCGCTGAGCCCCGGCTTGTACTTCCCCTCCTCGACCTGGGCAATGGTGTGGACCTTGCCGATCGGGTTGGGGTCCCAGTTGATCCACTGGTCCGAGCGGGTCCAGTTGAGCGGAAGTCCCTTGTTGGCGGGATGCTGGCGGTCCGTCACATCAATGACGGCCTGCTGGACCTTGGAATCCTGCGGGGGCGTCGGTTTGGCACTGAAGAGCCGCAGCTCGGCCAGCTGGGTCAGCGGCTCACCACTGTTCGCGGTGATATCCAGCCGGTAGTGCTGGTAGGCCGTGCTGTTGGTGAACTGGAACTGCCTGGTCTGGAACCGCGACGAGAAGGTCTCTCCGGTCCGGGTGTCCAGGGTCTTCCAGGTCTCGCCGTCCTGCGAGCCCTGCAGCTTCCAGTCCTTCGGGTCCCGTCCCGAGGAGTCGTTGGCGGAGGTCAACGCGTAGTTGACCACCGCGACGGGCTTGTCCAGCTTCATGGTGACCCAGCCGGTCGGCGTACGGGCCAGCCACTTGGTGTCGTTCTTGCCGTCGAACAGCTTGTCCTTGGTTTCGTTCGGCGGGTTGTCCTCGTTGACCGCGCTCTCGACGACCTTCTCGGGGTCGGGAAGGCCGAGGGCCGGGCGTGTGCCGATCAGCCCGGTGAACCAGGAGGAGTCGGACTGGGCCTGGGCGGCGTCGTGGACGCCGACGAAGCCGCCGCCGTTGTTGATGTACGACTGGAACGCGGCTTCCTGCTCGGCGTTGAGCGTCACGCCGTCGGCCGACAGGAACACCACCCCTCGGTACTTGGCGAGGTCGGCGGTGCTGAACACGCTCGCGTCCTCGGACTCGACGACCTTGAACCCGTTCTTCTTGCCGAGGTTCTCGATCGCCGCCGTGGCCTTGTTGACCGGGTCGTCCTGCTTGGCGGCCGGTCCGTGGAAGACCAGGACGTTCACCTGGGTGTCGGTGGCGGCGCCCTGGTCCTGGCTGACGCTTTCGACGGGCGGCTGCGCCTGTGCCTGCACGGCCGGCAGCCCGGACAGCCCCACCGTCAGTGCGGCGCTCGACAGCAGAACGACCGCGCGGCGCCAGGGCCACGCGTGACGAGAGGTCCCCGCAGGACGTGACGGCGGCGATCCGCGTCGTCTCGACAGGGCGAACCGGTCTCTCTTGCCCATGTTTGCTCCTTGACTCGATCCGGAAACGGAAGAGCGATCAGGGGGTTGGAGCGAGGGCTGCCGCAGGGGCCCCGCCCGGTGTGCGCCGGGCGGTCACGCTGCCCGGGAAGGATGGGGGTGCCGGAGAGCAGGGAGGTCAGGTTCTCCTCCGGTCCTGGCGGGCGAGGACCGACCGGCGGCAGGCTGGTACACGCCCGTCAGGCCGTCAGGCAGGCCTGACGGGCGTGGCTTCGGGGGCGGAGCCCGCATCAGGACCCCGCCGTTGCCTTCTAGTGGTGGGGCATGCCGCCGGGGACCGTGCCGTCGGCCTCGGTCACGAGGAAGATCCCGGCCATGCCCATGTCCGCGTGGCTCTGGACGTGACAGTGGTACATCCAGGCACCCGCGCCGACCCGGGCACCCGCGATCACCTGGAACCCGAAGGAGTCCGCGGGGCCGACGGTCTTGGTATCGATGACCCGGCTCACGTCCTGCGGACCCTGCAGGATCCCGGTGCGGTTGTCCACCCAGCGGTGGCCGTGCACATGGAAGGTGTGGAAGAAATCCCCGTGGGTGATGACGATGAACTCCACCCGCTCGCCGCGGACGGCCGTGAAGGTGGGGGTGTCGTGGTGGGCCTTGTTGTTGATCGTCATGTCGTTGAACACGACCGTGAACTGCTTGTCGGGCAGCACGTCGCCCTTGCGGCGCACGATCACGGGGCCGTACAGGCCCTTCTTGAGGCCGCCCGTGCCGTGTTCGGTCCCCACGTTGTGATCGTGATAGTGCCAGTAGCCGGCGCTGCCGGCCTCCCACGTTCCGTCGTGGTTCGGTCCCGGGGCGTGGGTGCGCCAGACGTAGGTCCGCCGGCCGCCCGGCTCGACAACGCTGTCGTTCATCTTGGTGCCGTCGCTGGCGACGTCGTAGTCCACGCCGTGCACGTGCAGACTCGCGGCGACGGCCAGGTTGTTGACGACCTCGATGTGCATCGTGTCGCCCTCGGTCAGCTCGATGAGCGGGCCGGGAATCGACGCCTTACCGGGCTCCAGGCCGTAGCCCATCTGCCCGTTCGGCAGGTTCTCCATGTACAGCGTCAGCTCACGGACGGTGCCCTTGTCGCTTCCTTTACCGCTTCCTTCACCGGGCTTGTCCTTCTGGGCGGCGGCGGTGGCGCCGAGCACCGTGGGCACGACCGCCGCGGCGGCCGCGCCGGTGGCGAACGCTCGCCGGGAGAAGAGGCGTCTCGTGCCTGCGCCTGAGTCGGTCATCGCTCTCCAATCCTCGAAACGCGAAGGTGCCCGAAGGCGTTTCGTGGTCGTGGTGTGAGCCGCCGACGACGGCAGCTGTCCCGTCACGGCGGTACGCGGTGGTGCGCCGGGCGTTCGGCCCCGCGAGGCAGGCGGGGCGGTTGCAGGACCGAACTCCGGTGGAGACGGTCTGACTTGGCCGGACCCCGGTGGAAGCGGTCCGGCTTGGCTCGATGTGCCGGCTACGGCCGGGATCGGATCGGCTGGGCGAAGGGGATTCGCCTCGGGACCTGGACACCGTAGCGAGCACGCATCCAGTTTTTCCAGACTCAGGTCAAAGTTGGTTGGATTCTCGTCATAGGTCTTGGCGGATAGTCAAAAGACCCGCTAACTTCCCATCGTTGCCGCATTGAAAGAGGTTGCGTGAACCCCGCCCTCGGGTTCGCGGTGCCAGCGGCCTCGCAGCGACAGGGGCGGATGCCGCCTGTGCGTGAGTGACGGCGACCCCCGCCGTCGTCGCGCGCGGGCGACCAACCGCAGCGCGGCACTCGCCCCGTTCCGCCCAGGGCGCCGGTCCGGTGAGCGGGGTACTCGCGCCTCGAACGCGCTCATCCCGGCGGCTGACCTTCCACCCGGCGGGACCGCGAGTCCTGCGCGGTGCCGCACAAGCGAATTCCCGAAAGGTGCAGCGGTGTTCAGAAGACTGCTCCATGCCCAGACGGATCCGCCCCCCTCAAGATCCGCGCTACGTGACCGATTCAGTGAGCATCCGGTGCTGATGGCGCTGATGGCCGTTGTCTTCACGGCTTTCGCATTGGCGGTTCCGGCCGCGTACGCGGCGGCGAATCGCGCGGAGGAGACCGCAGCGACCCAGGTGCTCACCTGGACGGCCGGCGACGATTACATGAAGTACACGTCAGCCCCCACCACCGCGGTGGCGGGCAAGGCGACCATTGTGTTCGAGAGCAGCGCGGCGACCGGCAACACGACGGGGTTGACGCACACCCTGACGTTCGACGTCTCGAGCCCCGACTACAACAACGACGTCAGCCTCAACATCCTGGCGAGCCCCTTCGATTCCGAGGGAGGCAGGCACACGGCCGAAGTCACCCTCAAACCTGGCATCTACCGCTATTTCTGCGCGATGCCGGGCCATCAGATGATGACGGGTGAGCTCATTGTCACCGCAGCGCCCGGCGACGACACCACTGCGCCGGACACGTCAGCGACGGTGTCGGGGACGAAGGACGCCGCCG